>JASFTL010000243.1:0-6229 GCA_050053555.1 Desulfobacterales bacterium | reverse complement strand
TTTAATCCGATCATCTAATTGGGCTCTGGGTGCATGTTTGTCGGCAAATTTTTGGCTTTTTTGGCGTGTCATTTTTCAGCTCCTGATAGTGAAGGATTTGTAACCGTCGGTACCGTTGGTCCTGCAGTGAGGAACCGTTTTAGTGAATAACCTGGAAGACAGATCGGTACACTGCAACTTCTTAAGGCGCTATTTTACTTGAATAATCTCAGTGTGTCTGTTAGTGTAAAACATCTAAACCACACGCAATTTCATTGTAAATATCGGGCAGTCGGACGCACTGCTCAGGCATGTTCGTCATTTTTTGACAGCTTTCCGATTTCAATGATCACGATTTGGATATTGGATCACTTTACAGGCAGTTTAATGCGCATTAGTTTTTTGCAATAAATACAAGACCGGTAATACAGGTGCAGGATTACCTGAAGCCTTAAAGCACTATATCATAACCCTATTTGGGAATGCAATCCGCAGTCGCCACCTGGTAAGCTGATATTTCGTTAACACATACAGAAGTAATTATCCCAAACTTAATCACTTATATGAAAATTTCAAAAATTCAGCGTAAGAAAACGCGTCAAATAACCGTCGGCAATGTAAAAATTGGTGGATCAGCTCCCATCGCCGTGCAATCCATGACCAATACGCCGACGCAGGATGTTGCTGCCACAGTTGCCCAGATTGTGCGCCTGCAGGAGGCCGGCTGTGAGATTGTTCGCGTTGCTGTGCCGGATCAAGAAGCGGCAGCAGCGGTGTCAGCGATTAAAAAGCAAATTGAAATCCCTTTGATTGCGGATATTCATTTCAATTATCGGTTAGCCATTGCGGCCGCCAAGGCAGGAGCAGATGGACTTAGACTCAATCCCGGCAATATCGGCGGTCTTAAAAAAATAAAGGCAGTGGTGGACTGTGCCAAAGATTTTAATATCCCCATTCGCATCGGGGTCAATTCAGGCTCCTTGGAAAAAGATATTATCGAAAAAAATAATGGGGTTACACCGGCCGGTATGGTGGAAAGCGGTCTGCGTCACGTGGAACTTTTGAAATCTTTAGACTTTCACCAGATAAAGATTTCTCTTAAAGCTTCTGATGTGCAGCGGACACTTGAAGCTTATCGGCTACTGTCTGCAAAGACAGACCTGCCGCTGCATGTCGGCGTAACCGAGGCCGGTGCGCTTTATCCGGGAATCGTTAAATCGGCGCTGGGGATCGGAATGCTATTGGCCGAAGGTATTGGCGACACCATCAGGGTTTCACTGACCCGCGATCCGGTTGAAGAGGTGCGGGTTGGGTACGAAATCCTGAAAGCCCTTGATATTCGCCGTCGCGGTCCGGAAATTATCGCCTGCCCCACCTGCGGGCGGTGCAACATTGCTCTTTTTGACATCGTTGAGCGGGTTGAAAAGGCACTGATGACCACAGCCGAGCCCCTCAAGATCGCTATTATGGGATGTGTGGTCAACGGCCCCGGTGAAGCCAAAGAGGTGGACATCGGCATTGCCGGTGGAGATGGCAACGGGGTGCTGTTTCGAAAAGGAAAAATCGTCAAAAAATTTTCGCAGGACAAACTGGTCGATGTTCTCTTGCATGAAGTCCGCGAATATGTAAAAGATCTGGATGTCGAAAACCAAGACACTTAATATTGGATTTGATTGGGGTTTCCAAACCGGGTGCTTCGCACCCGGTTCCACCCGCAACGATTGGGGCACTTCGCGCCCCTGTCTTTTCCCGCCTATGGCGGTAAAATCCAAGCCACCCGCTGTGCGGGTGGTCGTTGACTCAGCGAAAGGGAAAATATGGCAAAGCAAGCCCAGACAGCGATTTCACCGACACGGGATGAGGACTATCCAGAATGGTACCAGCAGGTAATTAAAGCATCAGATCTGGCGGAACGATCACCGGTCAGGGGATGTATGGTGATTAAGCCCTGGGGCTATGCTCTGTGGGAAAATATTGTGCACGTCATGGATAACCTGTTCAAGGCCACTGGTGTTAAAAATGCTTATTTTCCTCTTTTTATTCCGCTCAGTTTTCTTGAAAAAGAGGCCGAACATGTTGAGGGTTTTGCAAAAGAATGTGCGGTGGTCACCCATCATCGGTTGGAAAAAGGTGCCAGCGGTACGCTTGAGCCCGCCGGTCC
Source organism: Desulfobacterales bacterium (assembly GCA_050053555.1). Lineage (GTDB taxonomy): Bacteria > Desulfobacterota > Desulfobacteria > Desulfobacterales > JAHEIW01 > JAHEIW01. The sequence goes on along the minus strand of JASFTL010000243.1, from coordinate 4,089 downwards.
GCTATCGGAGCCCTTAGTGGTGCGTCCGACCTCAGAGACCATTATCGGTGAGTCCTTTTCGAGATGGGTGAGCAGCTATCGAGATTTGCCGGTACTCATTAACCAGTGGGCCAATATCGTTCGCTGGGAGATGCGAACCCGGATATTTTTAAGGACCAGCGAATTTTTGTGGCAGGAAGGGCATACTGTACATGCCACTGCTGACGAAGCCCGGGAGCGCACCCAGATGATGCTGGATGTTTATACGGCCTGTGTTGAGGATTATCTGGCCATGCCTGTTATCCAGGGACGCAAGTCGCCGTCTGAACGGTTTCCGGGAGCAGTGGATACCTTAAGCATCGAAGCCATGATGCAGGATCGAAAAGCGCTGCAGGCCGGCACATCGCATTTTCTGGGACAAAATTTTGCGCGGGCTTCAGAGATTAAGTTTCAATCGGCTGCCGAAACTGAAGAATACGCCTGGACGACCTCATGGGGCACATCCACCCGACTGATCGGTGGCTTGATCATGAGCCACGGCGATGATGATGGTATCATTTTGCCACCGAAGATTGCCTCCGCCCATGTCGTGCTTTTGCCCATTATCCGAGAAGCTAAAGATCGGAAACTGGTAATGGAGTTTACCGATAAGCTGGCTCGTGAGCTAAAGGACGTATCCTACCACCATCGCCGAATCGATGTCGAAATTGATGATCGCGACATCGGCGGTGCCCGAGGTTGGGATTGGATTAAAAAGGGGATCCCCTTGCGAGTCGAGATTGGTCCCAGAGATATCTCCGAGAACTCTGTTTATGTCGGACGACGGGACAAAGCGCCCGACGAAAAAAGTGCATACAAAAGGGATCAATTTGTGGCTGAAATCACCCGAATCCTGGATGAAATGCAGGAAACCTTATTTCAGCGAGCATTAACTTTTCGCAATGAACACACGGTCGAGATTGAAGATAAAAAGACATTCTACGAATATTTTACGCCAAAGCATAAGAATAAACCTGAAATCCACGGAGGCTTTTCCGTCTCCGGCTGGTGCGGCTCGGAAGAATGCGAATCACAAATAAAAGAAGATCTTGCGGTGACCATCCGCTGCATACCGTTTGAAAGCGAACACGCAAAGGGGCGCTGTATTTGTTGCGGCAAGCCTAGCGAGAGTCGGGTTGTGTTCGCAAAAGCATATTAAGCTGGCTACTGGCTTCTTGTCTTTGGCTTCTGGTCCTTGGTTCCTGGCTGCTTGTCTCTGGATCGGCCAGCAGCAAGAAGGCAGCAGCCCGTGGCCAGTATAGTCCTTTGAACCATGCGGCCGACACCTGAAACCTGAAAACCAATGGCCGAAAACCGATTAACAAATAACCGACAACCCATAACGAATAACAAACGACCCCCATTGATCCGGATTACTGATATAGTCGATAAGGTTAGCGATTACGTGCCGGATACCGACCTGGATATCATTGAGCGGGCGTATATTTACTCAGCCCGGGTTCACGAAGGTCAGGTGCGGCTTTCGGGAGAACCCTATCTGTCTCACCCCCTTGAAGTGGCGGGCATTCTCGCTGATATGAAATTGGACCCGGAAAGTGTGGCCGCCGGTATTTTGCACGACGTCATTGAGGACACGCCTGCGACTCCAAAAGAAATTAAAAAGTTGTTTGGCCCGGAAGTAATGCATATCGTATCCGGCGTTTCCAAACTCAGCAGCCTTTCCTTTGGCAGCTCCCGGGCGCGTCAGGCCGAAAGCATCCGCAAAATGTTTTTGGCTATGGCAGACGATATTCGGGTTATTCTGATCAAACTCGCCGACCGGGTGCATAATATGCGCACCTTGCAATTCCACAATCCCGACAAAAGAAAACAAATTGCCCAGGAAACCCTCGACATTTATGCTCCCATTGCCGCCCGCCTCGGAATTTATTGGATCAAAAATGAACTCGAAGAATCTTCTTTTAGATACATTCAGCCGGACGAATGCGCTAAAATTGAAAACGCTGTCAGCAAATCGAAGATTGAGCGTGAAAAATATATCGAAACGGTAAAAGGTTACATCAAAAAAGCGATGGATCAAGCCAAACTAAAGTGCGAGGTGTTGGGCCGCAATAAAAATATTTACAGTATCTATAACAAAATGATCTCCCAGAACCTTCCTTTTGAGGAAATCTATGACATAATTGCCTTTCGGATTATTCTTGATACAGTGCCACAGTGTTATGAGGCGCTGGGCCACATCCATTCGCTGTGGAAGCCTATTGATCATAAGTTCAAAGACTACATCGGGCGTCCCAAAACAAATATGTACCAGTCCCTGCACACGACGGTGATTGGTCCGGTCGGGGAGCGCATTGAGATTCAGATTCGAACTTGGGAGATGGACAAGGTTGCCACAGCCGGTATTGCCGCCCACTGGGGATATAAAGAAGGCAAGCACCTCGATGAAAATGTTAGCCGCAAATTCGCCTGGATACAGAATCTGGTGGAAAACCAGGAAAATTTCATGGATCCCGGTGAATTCATGGAAAATGTACGCATCGATCTTTTCCCCGATGAAGTTTACGTTTTTACGCCCCGGGGCGAGGTGAAAACGCTACCGCGGGGTGCGACACCGGTTGATTTTGCCTATTTGATTCATACCGAAGTCGGCAATCAATGCACTGGAGCAAAAGTGAACGGACGTATGGTGCCGCTGCCCTATGAGCTGAAAACCGGAGACATCGTTGAGATCGTCACTTCCAAAAACCATCATCCGAGCAAGGATTGGCTGAATTTTGTCAAAACGGTTAAAGCGCGCTCAAAAATCAGACACTGGATAAAAGTTCAAGAAACAGAGAGAAGCCTCACTCTGGGTCGGGAGATGTGCGAAAAGGCGTTTCGAAAAGAACGCTTGAATTTCAATACCCTGGTCAAATCGGAAAAAATGATGCAGGTCGTCGAGCAATTCGGATTCAAGGCGGTCGATGACCTGATTGCCAATGTAGGCTATGGCAAAATCACGCCGCTGCAGGTTTTGCGTAAGTTCGCTCCTAAAGTCGATGAAGAGGAAGTCGATGAATCGATTTTCAACAAATTAATAGAGCGGGTTAGAAAGAAAAAGCCAAAAACCGGAGTGCTGGTAAAAGGCGTGGATGACATTCTGATAAAGTTTGGTAAATGCTGTCAGCCGGTTCCCGGAGACCCTATTATAGGTTACATTACAAGGGGTTACGGCGTAACCGTCCACCGTACAAATTGTGTAAACGCCCTGAGGATGAACCCGGAGAGGCAAATTGAGGTGCAGTGGAATCAGGAAGTCACCGAAACCTATCCGGTGAAAATCAGAATCATTTCCCAGGATCGGGTTGGCTTACTGGCCGATGTGGTGGGCAATATCAGCAAATTTGGTGCGAATATCCTGAATGCAAAAACCGAGACCCGGGAAAACAAGATGGTTGACAGTTCTTTTACCATTGGTGTCGAGGATACGACCCATTTAGAAAAAATTGTATCCGCCGTCAAAAAGGTTAAACATGTTCAGGAGGTGAAGCGGATCGGTTAGGGTGCTTTGACCACATAGCCGGATTTGATGCAATTGGCACAAACCATCATTTTTTTAACCCGGCCGCCGGAAAGCGTCCGCACTCTTTGTATGTTAGGATTAAAGCGGCGTTTGGTCAAATTATGCGCATGGCTGACATTATGTCCGACCATCGGTTTTTTGCCACATATTTCACATACTTTTGACATTCGTCGTTCTCCTCATTATTTCTTTACTTCGCGTTCAAATCGACATTTCTAAATCAAGTGAAGTAGTGACCATCCGCAGAGCGGGTGGCTTGTATTTTTCCGCCGAAAGCGGAAAAAATAAAGGCACGAACGTGCCTTTATCGGTGTAGCTACAAAACATCCGATTAAAGCCAGGGCTAGTACACCAAATAAAAGCGTCTGTAAAGCTTTTTTTAAACCAACCGGCTTCGGTGCAAGTAATTTCGTAATTGCTGGAATTATACCGTTTGTCAAAAATATGTTCCGAAAAAAGGATGCGGCATAAGTGGTTGTAACAAAAAAACGTATGCCTATCGGAACGTTTTTTTGACAACCACTATAAAAGCGGATAAAGGCTTA
>JASFTL010000242.1:0-6238 GCA_050053555.1 Desulfobacterales bacterium | reverse complement strand
TGGCGATCCGCCGCCAGCTAAAATTTTTGGGTTTCTGCCTCTAAGTGTTGAAGAATTCGAGTTTTTCCGTTGACACAGAATTTAAGAGTTCCGACATAAAAAACAAATGAATTCAATTTATTACCCTTTGAACTCAAGGGTTTTAAACCGTATATGAGTTGCTCCCCGTTTTTTAATTCCGCCCTATACGAAACGGTATGAATGACACCATCCAATCACCTGAACCAAACAAAACATTTGGCCTCATAACCCAATCAGGTGATTATTACAATTTATGTAGATGTCAAAATTTCGAGAATGGAAATTAGTCAGAAGGGATTTTATAGCGTGGAGACATTCGACGGTCCTTAACGACGCGACGATCATTTCCACTTCGCCTTTCCGGTATGTGCATTGTGTAAGAATACTTGCGACGATCCCCCCCGGAGCGTCTCCCCCCATTGTCGGTTGATGTGTTTTTCTGTTTTATTTCCTTCATAGCGGTTTCCGCTCGAGAATTCATTTTAATCAATTCGCTTAAGATTTAACATGCTTTTTTTAACCGCGGACGATCGCGGATTTGAATTTTTTTAATTTTGCCACAGACCCACACAGACTCACACTAACCTTTTGGCCGCCCGACCCGCCTGCTCTGGCGGACAGGCTCTGGCCGGCCAAAAATTTTCAATCGCTTCGCGATTAAAACTATCCGCAACGCCTTTAATACCTCGTAACCCACAAACTTTTAATGTAAATTTATATTATCTATTGGACCAGTTAACCCTTGCCCGAAGGGCTGCAGGGTTTTTCCCTGGACAGTGTCGTCTAGGGAAAAGAAAACTGTCTGTGTATGTCTGTGTGTGTCTGTGGCTAATTGTATTTCAAAATTGCCTGAGTTTGCGACAATTTCAAATTCAGATCTTTTCGACAGTTTAAAGCAAGTTTTATTCCAGAAGCGCCGATTTTGATGGGGAGAATTTATCCCCGGGCGGCTTAGTTTATGATATTGGCTGTAAGTTCATTAGGATAGGATATTATTCTCGTTGTGCTGATTGACCCGCAAGGAAACGGGCAGGCATCAAATGCGTGAAAATGGGTAGCGGTTTACCCAAAGATGTGAAAAAAGTTTCTGAGGTTCATTAGAGGTTCAACATAAACATTAGGACTGAGGACTGAGCCAAAAAACGAAATGGGGGGAAATATTTATGCGCAGATTGCGCAGATTTTCACAGATTAACCAATTACTTAATTAAAAAGTATTGGATTTAAATGTCCTCCCATCTCGGACGATATCTGTTCCAGAAATTATTTGCATTATTTTTGTATTATTTAATCTGCGCTAATCCGTGTAATCTGTGGCTAAGGAAAAGGTCTGCGTTTATCTGCGTGCGGCCTGCCGCGGCGGCTTGTCGGGGCGAAGCTTGTTAGAGCGGAGAACGAAGCTCTCCAGAGCGAAGACGGGGCTGCGGTTAATCAAAAATCGTAAAAGTCCTGCCTCGCAGCGTATCCCGGCAGATCTAAGAGGAGCCCGACGCCTGAAGTATGACGCCTACTTGCCTCAGTAGCCTTGAAGGTAAAGGGGAGACAGCTAAAACCCTGAATAGGGATTTAATCACTGACATCGGGTGGTTGCTCGATGCCGAGATCTTTAATTTTGTAAAGGAGGGTTTTATAACTGATATTTAAAATTTTGGCAGCCTTGCTCCGGTTCCAGCCCGTCTTATCCAGAACATAGGAGATAACTTCTCTCTCAACACGGTCCAGTGCTTTTTTCCTGACCTTTTTTAAGGACAACGATGACAAGTTGGGTGCTTTGTCTCCGTCGAGGCCCCAGAGGTCGACCGGTATCGCCGGCCTGGTTCCGCCTGTCTGAAATTCAGGACCGCGCTGCTGGGGGGTGTTCGTTCTCAGCAGGTCGTCGATGGTTTCTTCACCCTCACCCAATATCATGATGCGCTTCAGTACATTCTGAAGTTCTCTAACATTACCGGGCCAATGATAGGCGGACATCTTCGTTATGGTTCTCTGGCTCGGGGGCTGGACCTTTTTGTCGCCAAACATTGTCGTATATTCTTTAATATAATGTTCGACCAGATGGGGGATGTCTTCGGGTCTGTTACGAAGCGGCTCGATTTGTATTTTGATTGTGCTGAGTCGGTAATACAGATCCTCCCTGAATTCTCCGTTTTGCATGTCTTGCTCGAGTTCGTGGTTGGTGGCGGCGATGACCCAGGTGTCTGTTGTTACCGCCTTTTCGGACCCCAGCGGGGTGAAGTCGCCGCCCTGGAGGACGTGCAAAAGCTTGGATTGCAGTGGCAGAGACATGTCTCCGATTTCATCTAAAAACAGGACTCCGCTGTGGGCCTGCTCGAATTTACCGCGTTTGCGGCGTTCCGCTCCGGTAAAAGCGCCCTGTTCGTAGCCGAACATCTCACTTTCAAGCAAAGTGTCCGGTAAGGCAGCGCAGTTTACTTTCACAAACGGCTTGCCGACCCGGGTCGACTTCTGATACAGGCACTGCACGATAAGCTCCTTGCCAACGCCTGTTTCTCCGTAGATAATAGTGTTCAGGCCCGTATCGGCAATCTGGTCGATCAGGGCTCTTATTCTCTGAATATTTTGGCTTACGCCGATTAACTGTTGTTCCATAAGCTTCTAAGTTTTAAAATGGTCCCGGTGGCCTGCCGATTCCTTTGCTGTTTGTGGGCGAACTGACTCAGCGGGGGCAACTTGGTTTAATCCGCTTTTTTTGAAAGCGGCAAAATCCGGGACTGATCATCAAAGGCCACGGCCATGCCTTCGTTATCGGTTCGCAATATCTTGCCGGAGGCTTTGATCCAAGCTTTCTGAGTGTTCTGTTTTTTTTGACCCTCCAGTGTAAGAATCATATCCACGCAAATTTTAGATCCAACCGGCAGGGGCTTGTCGGTTTTCAGAAAAGCACCGCACATCGAAATATCTCTGGTGACCAGGCTTTCCGACTTGTTCTGAGAGACGCTGCCGGGTAACGAAACAAAGGCTTCCAGTTGAAGATCAAATCTTTCCACCTTTCTTTTTTCAATCACTGTAACATTCCTTTTCGTCTTCAGGAACAATTGCCGGAAGGAAATCTAAACTAAGCCACCCCACAAGACCTATAGCTAAGACAATTAAGACCAGGCATTGACCTAAGCTGAGCGTTTCAAATTAGATATGATGTAAACCCTCATAGCCTTAAATTTAGTTTTTTACAACCAAATTTTGCTTACAAAATATGACTGGAAAAATCAATCAGGCAAAGGTATTATTTTTGTATTAGAAAATAAGGCCTGAGGGTACTATAAAAGTATTAGAACCGGTTTCAAAATCCCGTCTTATGCCCGAATGCTGTGTTGCCCCGATGGAATACGCGGGATTTCACATCTATTTTTATATAAAATAAGGTGTTCATTAAGCCGGCTCAAAATACTCACATACTATCGTGTATGCTCCGTTTTTGAGCCGGCTTACGCCTTGCCTTCGAGCATAATCCGAGGCTTTGAAACCGGTTCTCAAATTGGTTTAATCGCAAACGCACTCTTGGTCATAAATCATGAGACGTTACTTTAACTGTTATATGTCTGGTGCGATTCGAGAGTTCTGCTCTGAATTTAATGCAATTATTTGGACTTACTTGGCAAGGCAAATAATCAATAACGAATAACCAATAACGCTTAGAGGTGTTTCGCGGCCCAAAGGGCAGCCTGCAGACGGTTGGGAACTTTAATTTTGTTATATATATTATAAAGGTGCGTTTTGACCGTATTACGGCTAATACTCAGCTGTTCAGCAATCTGGGTGTTACTGATTCCGGAAGCAATCAAAATGAGGATTTCCTTCTCCCTGGACGTCAGCAGGCCTTTGGATTCCAGTGCAAAGTCGCTGTCAGTATCTGAGTCCAGCAGGCATTTCATCAGGTCTTTGCGGGAGTACCACAGTTCACCATTCAATATCGCCGGCACGCCCTTTGCGAGGTTCGGCAGAGGATCATTGTTGTAAAAGATTCCCCTGACACCTTTTTTCACCAGATCGTTTCCAAAAGGCTGACCGGTGGCCATATTAAAAAGCGCGATGTAATAGCCTTTGTGGCCGGAATCGTAAAAAGATCGAATGGTGGACCATAAGCTGTTCAAATTATTGCCCAGACAATCCATGAGAATCAGAACGGTCTTTTCCGCTGGTGGGTCTGAAATTGAGTCGACGTTTAACTTTTTGCTGCAGGCACATATCAGTCCGGTGTTTTCCTGCAGATACCAGGCCATCAGTTCGTTTTGAAATGTAAGCGGACCAACGATATGAACCTGCGGCTCCAATGATTTTTCGCCGATACGCGATGTGCTTCTCGAATTTACCAATCGTCGACCTGTTTTGAAGATGATATTCGAATTTTACGAAAAATGGGGTAGAATTAAATTTAAGTATATTAAATTATTATAAATAATTGATATCAGATATGGCCCCTGTTGTCAATATGAAACGGCCAAAAATTTTCATAAGTAATTGAAAATATAGCAATATTTTATTAATTTTGAATTAACTAAAATTAGACAGGATTAACAGGATTTTGAAGATTAATTTTTTTTGACCACTCTCCAGATGAGAGTGGTCAAACTCAATCGCCTTCGGCGACCGTAAACATAATACTTGAATTTGGTTTATCTCTGTGGCACTCAGAACATTGTTCTGATAACTATACTGATTTGAAAAAGAAAAGAATCCTTAAAATCCTGTAAATCCTGTCTCTAAAATTATAGATGGAGGTTTTTTCGATGACCGCCACAGAAATTAAGCAAAAGATCCGGGTTCACCTGTGGGATCAGATGGTGTTAATTGGATTCGGGCTGGCCCTGTTTTATTCGGTTTTTGATTCAATCCTGTATATTTTTACGGAATACGATGTCGACTTCTTCCAACGCCTTTTTGGTCCGGGTCTCAGTGAAGTTTGGAGCCGTTTAACGATCTTGTGTCTTTTCATCATTTTTGGCTCTCACGCGCAGTACACTATCAATCAGCGCAAAATAGCCGAGGAAGCACTGCGGGATAGCGAAGAGCGGTTTCGGCGGATTGTGGAAACCACCCCGGATGGTTACTACGAGGTGGATATAAACGGCAACTACACCTACTTCAATGACGCGATGTGTGATCTTTTAGGATACTCCAGAATAGAAATGACCGGAATGAACCACAAAGCCTACCTGGACGAGGCGAATTCGCAGAAGCTGCTAAACGCGATCAATCAAGTTTACCGCACCGGGGAGTCCGTCAAGGCATTGGAATGGAAGTATTCCCGACGCGATGGATTAAAGCGTTATGCCGAATCATCAATTACACTGATAACCGATTCCAAGGGGCAGCCCATCGGCTTCGGCGGCTTCCTCAGAGATGCTACGGCGCGCAGGCAGGCTGAGGCTTTGCGTCAGGCCAAGCTGGCGGCCGAAACGGCCAATCGAGAAAAAAGCCGTTTTTTAGCGAATATGAGTCACGAAATTCGTACACCGCTCAATTCAATTATCGGCCTCATCGAATTGATGCTCGAAACCGACCTGCGCCCGGATCAGCGTGAGGATCTTGATGTTGTCATTTCTTCGGCTTATGCGCTGCTGTCTCTGATCAATAATCTGCTTGATTTTTCCAAAATCGAAGCCGGAAAATTTGAGTTGGAACATGCGCCCTTTGACCTGAGAGACTTTATGAAAGATACCTTGAGAATGATGGCCATGCGAACCCAAACCAAAGGCCTTGAACTTTCATATCGCGTGGAACCGGGAACCCCCGATCGGCTGGTGGGCGATCCGGGCCGCCTGCGGCAAGTGCTGCTGAATCTGATCGAAAATGCGGTTAAATTCACGGATGAAGGTGAAGTCATTGCCTATGTCGCATCAGACCATCTGACAGATACGCAAGCAAATTTGCGGTTTTCAGTCGCAGACACCGGCATCGGAATTCCCAAGGATAAGCAAGAAAGCATTTTCAATGCCTTCAAGCAGGTGGACCCCAAGATCACCAATCGTTACGGAGGGACCGGACTGGGATTGGCAGTCTCCTCCCAGCTTGTCAAACTGATGGGCGGGGAGTTTACGGTTTCCAGCAAAACAGGTCAGGGAAGCTGCTTTGAGTTTAGCGCCGATTTTAAGCGGCTGCCGGAAAAACGTCCCGTCAGGCAGCAGGCCCATGCTGATTTCCAGGGCCTGACAGCGCTGGTTGTTGACGACAATGCCAGCACCCGCCGAATTACGAAAGA
>JASFTL010000241.1:0-6248 GCA_050053555.1 Desulfobacterales bacterium | reverse complement strand
TCCATTAGAATCCTGGGAACCGGCTCTTATGTTCCGCCGAAACGATTGACGAATTCCGATTTGGAAAAAATGGGTCTAGACACCACCGATGAATGGATTAGAAAGCGCACCGGGGTGGTTGAAAGAAGAATAGCAGATTCGGATGTGACCGCATCCGATCTGGGCCATAAAGCTGCCCTGAAAGCCCTCGAAGAAGCTGGGCTTACGGCGAAAGACATCGATCTGATTATCGTGGCCACGATTACACCGGACACTTGCTGTCCTTCCGCAGCCAATTGGCTGCAAGCCAAACTGGACGCCCCCCAGGCAGTGACATTTGATATTACCGCGGCTTGCTCCGGCTTTATTTTCGGCTTAAATGTCGCCGAACAATACTTGAAAAACAAAACCTACAAACGCGTTTTGGTGGTCGCATCTGAAATCATGAGCCGAACGCTCAACTGGAAAGACCGCTCGACCTGTATTCTCTGGGGAGACGGTTCCGGTGCGGCATTACTTACGTTAGGAAATGAGGGGCACCGGATTCTGTCCACCCATCTACATACCGATGGTGCCAATGGTCAGGATTTGCTGTTGCCCGGCGGGGGCTCAAAAACAACCCCAATTTCCCATGAAAGTGTCGAGCAGGGCTTGCACTATCTGGACTTGATTGAAGCCAATTTAAGCTTCCGTGTCGCCGTGCGACATTTTATCGAATCAATTACGGAAGCTCTCGAATTCAACAATTTAAATATAGATGACGTCAACTGGTTTATTCCCCATCAAGCCAATATTCGTATGTTCCAAAATATTGCCAAATCCTTGAAGTTTCCCTTTGAACGCTTTTATCTGACATTACAAAAATACGGCAATATCTCTTCGGCTTCGTGTGCGATTTCACTGGATGAAGCAGTTCGCGACGGCAGCATCAAGGCGAACGATTTAATTTGCTTGCCGGTTTTCGGAGGCGGATTGACCTGGGGAAGTGCGCTGATTCGGTGGTAATTCGTATGGGATTTTATATGGGCATGCCTGCTTTAAAAACACACTGAATCGGCTTTGGCATCAAAAGGGAAAGCGCTTTCCACCAGAAAAAGAGTTCAAAATCGCCGTTTGCTGATGATTACCCGCCTAGGCGCTTTAAATGCGCCATGAATTTCCCTGCCACATCGGTTATCTCTTTTATTTTCAAGCCATATGCGAGGATCCCCATAAGTAAAATAAAAGTCGATACGGTCAGCATGATCACCAGACTGCTTCCTAAAAAAGTTGCCGGACTTACGACCTTCAATACGGTTGTTTTCACCCAAACCAGCAATGGGCCCAACAGCGCACTGTAAAAAATAATTTTAGCGTAAAAGATATAAACTCGGTGACTCCCTTTATTATCACTTCTTTTGTTCCAGAACATATACAAAACAAGTACCTGAAAAATTCCTGACAGCGAAATGGCTAACGCGATACCTTTGGCTCCCAAAAAACGCAATCCTAAAAAGTAAAAAGGGATACTGAGTAAAACAGCGATGCTGCCATAAACGGCAGGAAATAGTGTATTTTGTGTCGCATAAAACGCTCTGGGCACAATGGTGTAAGCCGCAAGTGCAAACGCACCCACCAGCAGGTAAGTCAGAATATCGGCTGTCAGAGCGGTTGCGGTCGCATCAAATTGGCCGCGTTGATATATGATGAAAACGACCTCATTTTTGAGTACCATGAGCAACACCGAAACGGGTATGACCAGTGCCAAATAACGCAGGGTGTCATTCAGTAGATTGTTCATTTCCCCTATTTTTTTTTCAGCCACCAATCTCGCCATAAATGGATAGACCGCAGTCCCGATGGCTTGTCCAAATAAGGCCACCGGTATGAGCATGATCTTCAATCCATAATTGATACCCGAAATGCCTCCCGGCGGAAGATAGGAGCCGAAAAGTCTGAAAAAAAACTCCCTTGAAAATGTCATGGTCAATCCAATCATCAGCGGCAAAGTTAGGACAAAGTATTTTCTCAAATCCGGGTGATTGAATTCAAATGAGATTTGAAATTTCATTCCCAGCCGTTTCGCACCCGCATACTGAACAATACAGTTGCAGACAGCTCCGGCCAGCACGCCCCAGGAAAAACCGAGCATGCCGAAACGAGAGCCCAAAAGAATCCCGCCTAAAATAATTCCGAGATTGTATATGATCGGTGCCAGCGCAGGTATCGCGAATTTTTCCTTGGCGAACTGAACGGCCATAAAAAGCCCACTTGCAAAAAAGAAAAATTGGGCTGGCAGAATGATTCGGGTCATGTGAATCACGGTTGCAGCCAGCTCCGGCCTATCGTAACCCGGAGCGAGAACGGAAATTATATCGGCGGTGAACGCTTCGGCAAAACCGATGAGCAATATTAAAAGAATCCCCAAATTGGTGAGGATGATGGAAAAAATACGCCATCCCTCGTTTTCCTCACCCCGTAAGAGATAACGAGAAAAAATGGGAATGAAAGTAATGGACAAAAATCCGCTGGCAAGGACATGATTAAGAACTTCAGGAATTAAGAAGGAAAGTTGATACGCATCGACTTCTTTTCCGGCACCTCGGATATAGGCGATAACCATTTCTCTTATCAAGCCGATCAGATTGCTCAGCAAAACCGAAGCCATCATGACAACCGAGGCAATTCCGACTTTTTTATAGACCGACTGTGACATAGGCATCGCCAGTTAAGAGTCTGTCTTCAAAATGCAGATATCGAAGACGAGTAGGGGCACGAGGACGAGCATCACTTTAGGTATGGTTCCTCCGCTTCGTCCTCGTCGTCGTCCTCGCTTTTGTTACCCAAAGCCCAATCGTTTCGTTTTGACTGCTGCGGCTGTAGGTGCATTATCAAAAACGATGTAATAAGGCAAAGCATCATTACAAATAGGGTCGAAACTGCGGCTACGCATCGGACCCAGCTGCAGATACCACAATGTTGAACTGGGGCGTCCTTGACAGGTTTTTGCAGATCTTTTATGATGGCAGTCATAAAAAACATCCGAGTTTAACGTGTTCGAACCGAAACAAATTATTTTCGGGTATCATTGACGCTTGCGCCTGCAATGGCCAAACCGCGCAAGACGGCCATGCATAATGGGGCCTGTCTTAATGCCTTAGAGAACCCCAGCATTTTTTACGCTTATTAAAAGCTGAACATGAGCAAGGAAATCATTCCTCAAAAAATTACGGCACTTTTTGTTTACGGACGCCCTCCGCTGGTGTTTGCCGGAATGATATGTGCCATTGCCGTCATATGGACTCAAAGCCCGATTCTGTATACGATCGGAGTCGTTTTCTTATTCGTCTCCATGAGCTTTGATCTGGTTGACGGTTGGTTTGCCGCCCGCTTTGAACTCAACGCCAAGATGGCCCAGCTTGCCGACCGTCTCATGGATAAATTGGTCTACTCGATCATTTTTCCGCTGGTCGCTGTCGGTGTCATGTGGCGGGTTCACTTCAGTTCACCGGACCCTACCAGAGGGCAAACATTGCATGCCATCCTTGTGCTTCTTCTTGCGGTAACTGTTCTGATTCGGGATAATTTTGCACATTTCATGCGCAGTTTTGCCGTTCATAACGATCAGGAACCTGAATACAAAGAATTTACCCGCTTGCGAACAATTGTTGCCGCACCGGTAGGCGCCCTGCTGTACGCTTATGCCTTCTATGTTCCGGAAGGACCGCCGTCAAAAATTTATTTCTGGATTTCGTGGCTGGGGAATCTGCCGCTGCGCGGCTTATTTTTTATCGAAATCATATTCTTAATCATCAATTTCGGCTCGATCGCCGGCTATGTCCGCAAGTACGGCACCTTGTGTCTGGATGAACTGTGCCTTGGAAATGAACAAATGCGGCGACGGATTCTGGCCTTTTTCCCCAACGCTTTGACGGTCATGAATGCCATGATGGGGCTGCTGGCCGTTTTTTTTGCCTATCAGGAGCGCATCCGTGAGGCAGCTCTGTTTTTAATCGGCGCGGCTTTATTTGACAAACTCGACGGCGCGGTTGCGCGCAAACTCGGTCTGACAGAGCCCATGGAGGATGAGGCAGGCTCAAAGAAGGTAATCAATTTTGGCAGTCTGCTGGATGATATTTCAGATACGGTCAGCTTTTGTATCGCACCGGCCTGGATATTTTACATAACGCTTTCAAACTATCCGGATCCGCTGATTCAACAATTGCCACTGGGCTGGATTGCTTGGCTGTATGTGCTGATGGGAATAGCACGGTTGATTTACTTCACACTGGACAAATCACCTATTACCGGGTTCTTCAAAGGCATGCCGACAACAGCCGCCGCTTTACTGACGATGTCCGGTCTGATCATCTTTTCCCAGGCAGTTAAGGACGCATCCGATTGGACACGTTTCTGGGGGGTTTTTTGCTTTGGTTTAATCATTTTTGCAGCAGTGATGATGAATTTATACCCGCTTCGCTATTTGCATCTGGGACGCTTTATGAGTCGACATCCCTGGTTTGGACGCGGCACGCTTATCGTCATCTGCTCTGTGTTCACGCCTTATTTTGGTGAGGCCTGCCTGATTTACATGCTTCTGTATACCATTTCACCGATTATCACCTGGCGCATCCATCCGGATGCTGTCGCCGGAAAATCCCAGACGAAAGCGGCTTGAGTCCATTAAGGTTATTTGGAAATTATTAAGAGGCGGAGGTGGACATCATTTTGGTTCTGATATTGCCGACCAGATGAATAAGATCTTCCCGGATCATATACCCACACGGAATCAACAACAGGGTGATGAAGGTTGCAAATAAGACGCCAAAACCAAGACTGATGGCCATGGGAATTAAAAACTGGGCCTGGACGCTGCGCTCAATAATCATCGGGGTTAGACCGGCAAACGTGGTCAACGATGTCATCAAGATCGCTCTGAAGCGGATACAGCCGGCTTTGATTACGGCGTCATGCGCCGTGTTGCTCTCTTCATTTCGGAAGCGGTTCGCTGCATAAATCAATACAAGTGAATCGTTCACGACCACGCCGGCGAGGCCGACCATGCCAAAAATACTTAAAATACTTAGATTGTATCCCATCAGCATATGTCCGCCTAAAGCGCCCACAAACCCAAAGGGGATGGCGGCCATTACCACCAGCGGTTGTGTAAAGGAGCGGAAAGGAATAGCCAGCAGGGCATAAATTCCAAAAAGCGCAATGCCGAATCCTTTAAATACATCAGCCCAGGTCTCCTGTTGGCGTTTGCCTACCCCTTCTATCGTATAGCGCAGGCCAGAGTGCCGGGATTTTAGCACGGGCAAAAAATTAGCTGCCAGAAGATTGCGGACTTCATTGGCGTTGCTCACCTTTTCATCGACATCGGCGGTGACCTTTATTACGCGATATCGCTGGGCTCGCTCGATGGCCGCGTAACCTTGTTTGATATTCACCTGGGCCACCTGGTTGAACGGCACCTCGGCACCTTCCGCTGTCCGTATTCGCATGTCTTCGACAAACCCGAGAGAACGGCGTTCGGTTTCCGGATAACGGATCATTACTTTGATCTCATCTTTACCCCGTTGCATGCGCAGTGCTTCGGCTCCATAAAATGCATGCCGCACTTGACGGGCAAGATCATCCAGGGTCAATCCCAGGCTGCGCGCGGCGGGTTTCAACTTGAGTTGCATCTCTTTTTTACCCGGCAGGAAACTATCACCGATATCAAACACACCGGGATAGGTTCGAAGCTCTGCCTTCAGATCTTCCGCCGCCGCCAGCAGCTGGTCATGGTCATCCGAAGACAGGTGAACCTCAATGGGATTGCCGGCGCTGTGGATTTCGCTGCGGTAGGTAATTGTTTCGGCATCCGGGATGATACCCACTTTTTTACGCCAACGTCGGGTAAGCGCATTGGTGCTGATATCCCGATATTCACTGTCAACCAGGTTTATCCAGGCCTGCGCCAGATGACCGCCGGTGCCTCCCGTGGCCCCCCGGCCCGAGTGTCTCCCAACCTGAACCATGCTGTATTCTAAAAGCGAGCTGTCGCTTTTTGAAGGCTTTTCTTCAGCCTCAGATATGACTTCCAAAGCGGTCCGCTCCATTAACGTAATCACTTCCCAGGTGCGTTCCACCGGCGTTCCAACAGGCATGGTCACATAGGCGCGCATGGTGTTGCCTTCGACTCTGGGAAAATACGTAAATTTTACCCAGCCGGCATGCCAGACCCCAAAGCTGATCGTCAACAGCGCAATTCCTAAAGCCAAGGTTGCATAACGCCATCGAACACA
>JASFTL010000240.1:0-6250 GCA_050053555.1 Desulfobacterales bacterium | reverse complement strand
GGTATCAGGTTTCGGGTGTCAGGTGTCAGGCCCCTGGCGACTGGCCAGCAGCCGCAAGATAGAAGCCAGCGGCCAAAATGCTGACACCGAATCCGCCTTCGGCGGAACACCTGAAACCATAGACATTGTGTTGTTTAAAGACCCAAACTGAACTAAAATATACCACACGACTTTTTTAATATTTTTATGGGACACAAGACTAGATGATGATTATCGACGCCCATACCCATATATTTCCAGAGGAGATTCGCAAAAACAGGGAAAAATATTTTTCGGATGAACCGGCGTTTAAAAAACTGTATCAATCGTTCAAATCCCGGCTGATCGGCGCCCAGGAAATGCTGGCCGCGATGGATGAAAACCGGCTAAATGCCGCCGTTATTTTTGGATTTCCCTGGAAAAATCCGAGGCATTATCAACGGCACAACGATTATATCCGTGATGTGGTCGACCGTTTCCCGGACCGTTTTATCGGTCTGGGCTGTTTTGATCCTCTCAGTAAAGGAGCGGAGGAAGAGGCCCGCAGATGTTTGCAAAAAAGCGGGCTATCCGGAATCGGGGAATTGGCCTTTTACCAATCTGGAATTGACAATTCTGCTCTGGCAAGGCTTGAGCCTGTCATGGAAATATGCCGGGAACGAAATTTACCCGTTTTGATTCATACCAATGAACCCATCGGCCATTCCTATCCCGGAAAAACTCCCAATACCCTGGCACAGATTTATCAACTGATTCAAACCTATGCCCAAAACAAAATTGTTCTGGCTCACTGGGGCGGTGGATTGTTCTTTTTCAGTCTTCTAAAAAAAGACATCAAACAGAGCTTAACGCATGTGTATTTTGATACGGCCGCCTCGCCTTATCTTTACGATGCTGAGGTTTATCGGGTGGCGATTGACCGCGTTGGAGCGGGGAAAATCCTGTTTGGCAGTGATTTCCCCCTTCTGCCACCGACGCGCTATTTTGATGAGATGAAGGCGGCCGGGCTGTCGGAAGAGGAGATGCAGTTAATCTGCGGCGGCAACGCCGCTAAACTTTTCAATTTTTAAATGACGCTATTTTTAAAGGCATAAGGTTTCAGGTTTCGGGTGTCAGGTTTTAGGTTTCAGGTGTCAGTGTTCAGGTGTCAGCAATGATCGAGTTGAAATTTCGCCTTGTCTGATGCTGAAATCCGAAACCTGACACCTGAAAACCCGGCAGGCCCTCCGGCTCCGGGCCAAAGACTGACACCTGAACACTGACACCTGACACCTACATATGGGAGACGATCGATGCGCAAGTACAAGGTAGCGGTGGTGCGGTATGAAAAGCCGCTCGAATCGGTTCGCAAAGCGGTTGAGATGTCGGAAGCTCTGGACCATGTGCCCGCTCAGGCCAGCGTCTTTATCAAGCCCAACATCGTTTTCTGGAGCCGCGCCGTGGCCTTTCCCAAATGGGGTGTCATTACCACCTCCCGCGTTGTGGAAGATATCATCATTTTGCTCAAAGAGCGCGGCATAGAAGACATCACCATCGGGGAGGGCATGGTGACGATGAGCCCTAAAGATACGGCCACCCCGGCGCATGCATTTAAAACCCTGGGATACCATGTCCTCAGACAAAAATACGGCATCAGGTATGTCAATGTTTTTGAAAGGCCGTTTAAAAAAGTCGACCTGGGTGACGGCGTCGGGCTGAGCTTCAACGCCGATATTTTAAGCAGCGATTTTGTTGTGGATCTGCCGGTGATGAAAGCGCACAACCAGACGGTGGTGAGTCTGGGCATCAAAAACTTGAAGGGCACCATCAATATCCCCTCCCGTAAACGGTGCCACAATATGAAGCCGGGCAAAGACCTCCATTTCTGGGTGGCCAAGCTGGCCGACAAAATGCCGCCGATGTGTACCCTTTTAGATGGAATATATACCAATGAGCGGGGTCCCGGACCGGATGGCCGTATGCACCGCAGCAATCTGCTGGTGGCCTCCGCCGATGTACTAGCAGCAGATCTGGTGGGGTCTAAATTACTCGGCCATGAACCGCAGAATGTCCCCTACCTGGTGCATGCCGCCCGCAATCGTAAAAGACCCTATGATCTTTCCGACATTGAGATACAAGGTGAGGACATCGAGGGGCTCAGTAAATTCCACGAATACGATTTTCCATACGCTGAAACCGACGACGGCATGTTACCGCTGCCTTTGGCCAAACAGGGGCTTAAAGGCGTGTTTTACCGTAAATACGACCTTTCCATGTGCACTTACTGCTCCGGGGTAAACGGAGTCATGCTATCAGCGATCCGCTATGCCTGGAAGGGTAAACGTTGGAAGGATGTCGAAATCCTAACCGGCAAATCCATGCAGCCCACGCCAGGTATGAAAAAGACGATACTGCTCGGTAAATGTATGTACCAGGCTCACAAAGACAATCCGGACATCCAGGAAATAATAGCAGTCAAAGGGTGTCCGCCTGCTCCAAAATCCATGCTTGATGCGCTGCACCGGGCCGGCATCGCAGCCGACCCGGGATTCTTTGAAAACATGGATCAGCTGCCGGGCTTTTTTTTCAGTCGATACAAGGACAGACCCGAGTTTGATGAGTCCTTCTTTCGGGTGAATGAATAATTTAACCGCAGACGAACGCAGACGGACGCGGACCTTTTGGCCGAGCGACTTGCTCGGCCAAAAACTTCAATCGCTACGCGATGTTTAAATTAGCTAATAAAGCTTGTTGAATTACAATATGTATTTATCAAGGTTTGGTTTAGAGCATATTTAGGTTGAAGATAGATAGTATTGCCCGGAGGGCGTGTAGTTTTGCCTTGGCCAGGTCGGCCAAGGCAAAAATTGTGTCTGCGACGTCTGCGTGCGTCTGCGTGCGTCTGCGGTTAAAAGAATCAGAAACGAATGCCTCGCAGGGACTGCAGGATCGGTTCCATTCGGGTGCGGTGTTCCGGCGGGATCATCAATATCTTAAGGGGATGATTCGCGATCAATCCCACGGTTGCGCAATTTAATCGATTGTTTTTGTACGCCTGCCGATGCTTGCTTGAAGCCATTACCTCCAGTACATCCAGCATGTTTCCGCAGCAGCCACCGGCATCCATATGCTCAATGGTTTGCAAAAAGAGCGTATTAACCGAAAGTACGAAATCATCCATATCGGCATAACCTTTTTTACCGCAGTCATGACGCGATACCAGGCAGCGGCAGCCAAAAGGCCGCACAGCGTATATTGGGCACTGGTTTTCGGTTAAAAGAGGGCACGATTTCCATTCACTGCTTTCCTCTTCTGGAGGTTCGATACCATCTGCGCACAGATTGGCGAGCTGGTTCGTGGTAATTTGTGGTTTGAAATACGGTTGGGCGGCTGCCTTCTGAATTTTTTCGCTCCATTCCTCGTTTGGGCTTGATTTAATAATTTTATATGCCTCGATCGTGGTCAGGGTGACGCCGGTGGTGCAGCAGTAGCTGCAATATTTTTTACAGGCTAAATCAAGCGAGGCCGCAAATTGGTCGTACAGGCTGTATATTTTATCTAAGGCAGTTAGCTTGCCGGTAAGGTCCATTTTAATATATTCTTTTCCCCATTTATTTACTATACTATCTGAATTTGCACGGGCCCTATTGAATCCTCTGCGGGGGCCTCGAAGCAGCCCCGATGAAATAGGCTTCAAATTTCATTGGGCAAGCCCGAGTTGAATTCTCCCGAAGAGGGGCGCCATGGGCGCCATTCAACGGGGTAAACATTCAATAGGGCGAGTCAGGAGCTGTTGGTGAAGGAGGAGCGTGATGCCGAGTAACGTCTATTTTATTGATATGCGCGCAAAATACAAGGAGAACTTTGTTGATAAGCTGGGAAAATTGCTGGAATCTGCCGGACTTGACCATGCCGTCAAAAAGAGAGGTCTGACGGCGGTTAAACTTCATTTTGGAGAGATCGGAAATACGGCTTATATCCGCCCTGTTTTTATTCGTAAAGCTGTCGAGTGCACCAGGAAAGCCGGCGGGGTTCCATTTTTAACCGATGCCAATACGCTCTACGCCGGAAACCGCAGCGATGCCCCCCAGCATCTGGTGGCCGCTGTCCAGAACGGATTTGCCTATTCGGTGGTTGTGGCGCCCAAAGTCAAAACAAAGGATTGCGTTGGCTGTGGCGAGTGTGTTGAGCATTGTCCCGCCAAAGCCATAGCGCTGGCTGAAGACAAGGCCCTTATCAGCGGCGATAAGTGCATCGGCTGCGGAGAATGTGTCATCGTTTGCCCCAATGAGGCGATTAAAATTCAGTGGAATGAGTCCGTGCCCCTGTTTCTAGAAAAGATGGTAGAATATACCCCCGGTGTGCTAAAAGGAAAAAAGGGCCGTTCCCTGTTTGTGAACTTTATTACCGATACCCGAAAGTCGAGTGGGCCATCCAACTCGACTATGCTGAAACACTCAAACTGGGCACCCGCGATTATGTATTGGAGAAGATTTAGTCTGAGCGATCAACCGCCAGCGGCGCAGATGGTACCGGGTGCGAGATACCCGGTTTGAAAACACCCCATCAGCTACATCGCTGGATTAGTGTTTGATTCTATGAAAAATGTCGAACTCATCAAGGCCGACACTGAAAGTCCGCCCAACAGCGTCCGGGTCTGGGATTTGCCGACGCGGCTGTTTCACTGGTTGCTGGTGATATTTGTGATAATCTCTTTTGTGACCGGAAAAATGGGTGGTAATGCCATGCAGTACCATGCGTGGAGCGGCTTTACGATTCTTACCCTGCTCCTGTTCAGGTTGGTTTGGGGGTTCGTCGGTAGCCGGGAATCACGCTTTACGAAATTTGTTCGAGGTCCGTCTGCTGTCGTTCGCTATGCAACGACGCTTGTACGCAGAGACTCAGCGCACTACCTCGGTCATAATCCGCTCGGCGGTTGGTCGATAATCGCCACCCTGCTGGCCCTGTTGGTGCAGGCTGGAACCGGTTTGTTCGCCAACGACGACATCATCACCGAGGGTCCACTTTTTGACTGGGTCAGCAAGGCGACCAGCGACTGGCTCACCCGGATTCATAAGCTGAATCAAGAGGTGATCGTCGCACTCGTTTTCATCCACGTCCTGGCGGTGCTCTTTTACTTCTTCTATAAGCGCGAAAATCTAATAAAACCGATGATTACCGGTGTCAAGCAGTGGAGTGAAGCGATACCCCAAACCGCAAGCGGCCGCACCTGGACTGCTGCGGTGATTGCGGGGCTGGCTGCGCTGGCCGTCTATCTTCTCGTGCGCTAGGGCTCAGGCTCAACAACAGCCCGGACAGCCGGATTTTAAATTGTGGTAGAGCGGGCCTTTATTTTGTGCGGAACTGGGTATGACAGGCCTTGCAGCTTTTTGCGACCTGTCCGAACTGGGCTTTAATGGCGCTAAAATCGCCTTCTTTGGCCGTGCTGACGAGTTTGCTGGCTTGTTTTTCGAATGCCTGTGCGACTTCATTGAATTTAGCCTGCTGTTCAAACACCGACGCTTTCAACGTCGTATCGCCCTTATCGGTTCCAGGCATCAAAACCGCCTGCCAGGGGAGGCGTGACAGGGTCTCAACCAGCATCGCATTATCCGTAAAGATCTCCTTGTCGTAAGGCGTATCTTCTTTTACCATGGCGCCCATGCGTCCGAAATGCTGAGCGACCAGGAACATCACCGATTTGCGGTATTTGATGGCTTGTTCGGGCTTGCCAAATTGGGCATAGGCACCACCGAATGCAACTCCAACGAGAACAAGGACAAATAAAACCTTTAAATGTGTTTTCATTTTTCCTCCTCCTGGCGAAAAGGCTTGCTGGCGAATAATGGCAGGGTTGACATTCAACAGAAATCCCCGTTTTTTTATACCATAATGTGGCATATATCAAGCTTAAATCATTCAGGATAGATGGTTAAAGAGAAAAGACGATGACGTCGTTATTCTCTCCGTAAAATTTAGAAATGCGGATGGTTAATTAAGGGTCGATTACCGCCATCTGAATACGGCAGGTGAACTCAAAGCGGTGGGCAATAAAGACCGAATTTTTTTTCCATGGGGGGTGAATCCGCGTCGGGAGGATGAATGCGCCTTAAGCGCGTAAACGGTATTTTGATATGAATTTTAGTTGGCCGTCAGGAGGTCGTCTTGTTCTTCCAGCCCGGAAATGATTAAAAGCACCTTTTCCTGAGCCTCGTTCATTTCGGACTCGCGCATCAGATCCAGATGCTCGACGGTCTCCTGTAAGATGGCCGCGGATCTTTTCGGCAGGTTT
>JASFTL010000239.1:0-6251 GCA_050053555.1 Desulfobacterales bacterium | reverse complement strand
CATATTACTGTTTTCTTTAATTTTCCAATCCAGCTTTTGAATATAGTGGTTTACCAGGTCCACATTGGCTTTGGTGGTAATCAGTCTGATCTGGGCATGCTGTTCGCGGTATAAAATGTACGCCTTAGCCGTTTTAAAGAATGGTGAGTCCAGCAGCACGGCCTCAACAATGTCCTGGACCTCCTCCACTTCGGGAGCCGGATCCAGCTGTAGCTCATGCGCTAAGGTCAAAACCCGCAAGGTGAGTTTTTTAGCTTCTTTTGTTCCGAATTCGTTGGTCGCATTTCCTGCTTTCGCAATCGCAGCCGTAATTTTGGATGAATCGAAGTCGACAACCCTTCCGTCTCTTTTTTTGATACGTTCAAGCACTTAAGTCACCTCTCCTCTGTATATTTGCGTTATTCAATTCATTTTCTGATATGAAGCCCAAGCATGGCATCTGCGCATCAATCTAACGTCTTGTAGAGGACTGATTCGGAATATTTGAATATGAGTGGTAGCGATTGACAGAAAGATCTAAGGAATCTGACCGAAAGAAAGGGACTCATCAAAGCCCCTCAACTGTAAAATAGAGTAAAATACAGTAAAATACGGTAAAGCTCGAAAGCAAAAAAAAACCACAACATGTGGTTTTGCATTCACCTGATTGAATAGTGCCACAATATATTGATAAATGTCAATAAAAAAAATCAATATATAGGGGTTTTTTTTAACAGTATAAATCGATATGTTTTATATTATATACAATAACAGAAGGTTACAAAACACTGTGTCCATAAAAGGATATAATCCGCTAAATGACGGATAAGGCATGTGGATAATGGCCTTAAATTTGGGGAGAAAATGAAAATATTGACGATCGTATTTTTGCACCTGGCAAAATTTTGAAAAAGCGATCAAACGATTAGAACCGACATATTGATAGGTTTGACCTATTTGTAAGATAGCCGCAAAAAAGAAATGGGTCCCAGCAACGCCGGCGGAGAAATGATCTAACTTGATCAAAGAAGAGCAATTCGGTATCAGTTTGCGGGAGTAATCCAGATATAATCCCCGACCCCCAGATCAACCTCTTCCCCCGCTGAAGCCAGGAATATCGTACGAAAAGAAGCCCCGGTACGGCGAAAGGTCCGGTCCGGAATCCCGTATTTGTATTGGATATGTCCGTTTCCCGCCAGAACAACCATCTTTTTCGCGCCCAAATCAGAAGCGATGGATTCCGCCATGACTTCATCCCATACGCATTGGACTAAATAAAAGTCATCGAATTTGACGCTGCTTTTAAAATGATGTTGATTGAATACTTGCTTCACATAATTACGATGGGCCGTATTTGAGGTGTCGATCTCCCTGGGTAGATATTGCTTGTCAGTGTCAAATAAATTCTCAATCCCACCGACCCTGATACGGGACGAAATATAAAAAGGAATGTTCAATGCGGCAATTTTGATTCTGTTTTCCTTTATGAAAAGAAGAATATCCTTGTATAATGAAAAATCATACCGCCAGTTGGCATACCAGTGCACTTTTCGTAAAAATGTATCTTCTGCTAGCACGCCGGCAGACCATAAATCCAGCACCGGCTGGTAGGACCGGTCAAACATTTCCATTCCAACCTCCATGGATGGATGGTCCTCAAAGACGGTCTGAATTATTTTCAGCTGGATGGCATGATGTGAGTGGTTGGTATGCTTTTCTCCGATGAAAACAATTTGACTGCGGTTTAAATCTTTCATCAGTTCATCAAAAGTGACCGCCTTTCCGGTTTTCGCTGAAATAATGGTGCCCTGTTCAACAGCCATTGATGTATCTTTGATCAATACTGTCTTGGCCTTCACCGCACATCCCCATAAGAAACTTATCCAGATAAGACTCATTATAATACCGCTGACAGTCGAAAATGTTTTGCTTTTCCCATTCATTTTTCGGTACATGTCTTCACCTTGATTTTTGACGCTCAGAAAGGTAAAATTGAATCCTTTTTAAAATTTGAAACGCTCAATTTAGGTTAAGGTCAGATTACGATGCCTTCCAATAAAAATCCAGTATTTAGAAAAGCCATCATTCCCTGGTACAATTCAGCGACTGCCTGTATCATTGTGATCGCATTTATGCTGTTGGTGCTTTTATTTGCGTTGGCTGGTATTTCGGTAGCCAATGAACATCCTGCATACAAAGATTATGTCTGGGTGCCTATCATATTGCTTGTATTGAGCGCAGGCATCATCATCACCACAATGGCCCGCCTGATAAAACGCTATTCCCGTAAATCCGCCAGGTAACAGTACGTTATAAGGCAATAAAATTCAGACCTGCTGAACATTATGCGCCATCAAAATGACTGTTTTCTAAAAGCGGATAAACCAGTTCAATGAAGTGGTAAATAATCTCAGCGGTTGCCCCCCATATGACGACATCTTCATACGGGTATTCAAGTTCGCGAAGGGCCGGCCGACGTTCATGATAGTGTTTGATTCGATGAATTCGAAGCATCTTTCTAAGAGGTAGTTCAAGAATTCTGGAAATTTCGGTGGAATCATATCGAAGGGGGCCCTCGCCATTCCAGAGCCCGATAAAGGCCTCAATATCCCTGGGACGGGTGAGAGTTTGGAAATGCCCGAGGGAGCCAATGAAATCAACCTGATCCCTGCTGATTTTCAGCTCTTCTTCCAGCTCCCGGAAAGCAGCCGCAACCGGACCGGCATCGGTTCGTTCCAGGTGGCCTCCCGGCAGGGCCACCTGATTTCGCCAGGGGTAGCCTTCCGTATCTGATTTTTGAATGGCCAAAATACGCGGATCCGACCTGTTGAAAAGCAGCAAAAATACCGATGCGGGTGTATGTGAATCACCCGCAGGTTTTCCGCTTGGAGCGGAATTGAGGATGATTTCCTTTAGGCGCGAATAGTCGATCATTCCAAATCCTTTTTGAATAATGTCCTTTGCTTGCTCACCCATTGTAAAAGGCGGCTGTTAAGTATGGTTTTCAGTCATGGGGATCAATGGGCCGCAAAGGTGAAGAATGGAAGAACATAAAGGAGATGATTATTTTTGCGTGCGCATGGCCAAAATTGATTCTAAAATAATTTTTAATTGTTCCGCTTTGATGTAGCCGGGACGACGGCCGATAATTTCACCATCTTCAGCGATAAAAATAGTGTCCGGCAGACCTCTGACACGGTAAAAGCTGGATGTATCTCGTTCTTTGTCATAATCGACCCTAATGGCGATAAAATTTTCGTTAAGAGCCGAAATCACAGCCGGATCTTTAAAGGTTTGGTTGTCCATTACCCCGCAATAGTAGCACCAATCCGCCGTAAAATGCAAAAACACTCTTTTTTTTTCAAATTTACCGCGAGCCATTCCGTTATCGTAGGAGTGCCATTGAATGTCTTGAGTCTCGATGGAAGTTGCTGAACCATTGCTAAAAAATAGCACTGAAACAAATAAGGACAGAATGATGACACCGCAGGTTTTCAGTTTTATTCACCTTTCCATTTCTATTTTTTGTTTTGTTTGGCGTTGATCCAAGCGATCTATTTAACCGGGGAACGAGATTAATCTTTTCGCGTCCGTATGAAATCAAGTTTATCACGAAAGTTATACACTGGCAAATTAGCGAATTACGTTTTTGAAGAAATGATCCGCCGGTGTGAATACGCATAAATATTCGTAACTTGTGGCAAATCTAATCGCGGCAAATCGATTTACGACGAAGGATTGGCGGGGCCATCATTGGAGAAATTCTTGATCATCATTTCACCCAGTTCCCGGGAACGGTTGGTGGCAACTTCCACCGCATTAATGAGCGTGGTGCGCAACCCGCCTTCTTCAAGAGTGGCCAGACCGGCAATGGCCGTACCTCCCGGAGATGTCACTCTATCTCTGAGCTGACCCGGATGTTCCTGGGTCTCGATCAACATTTTGGCGGCACCCAACATCGTTTGGGCGGAAAGAAAGAACGCTTCCTGGCGCGACAATCCCACTTTTACCCCGGCATCGGCCATAGCCTCAACGATCAAAAAGATGTAGGCCGGACCGCTTCCGCTCAACCCGGTAATCGCATCCATCAGGTAATTTTCGGAAATAAATACGGTTTTGCCGATGGAGTCGAAAATGGTCAGCGCCAGCTTGATATCCTCTTTACTGGCGTGTTTGCCGGCGGCAACGGCCGTGGCGGCTTCTTTAACCGCCGCTGCGATATTGGGCATGACCCGGATCAGTCGCAGCTGTTTATTCAAACAGGTCTCGATGGCCTCCATGGGAACGCCGGCAGCAATGGAAATGACCAGTTTGGACATATCGAGTTTTTCGGCGGTTTCGGTAAGAACAGCCGCCATGATCTGGGGTTTTACGGCATAAATGACGATGTCTGAAGCGGTAACAGCTTCCAGATTGTCAGTTGTTGTTTGGACCCCGTATTTTTCCTGCATCGTTTTAAGTTTGGTTTCATGAACATCTGTGCAGATAATATGCTTCGGTTTGGATGACCCTGAGCCGACGAGACCACTGACCAGGGCTTCACCCATATTTCCGGTGCCGATAATGCCGATTTTTTTATTGCTCAACATGATGTTTCGCTCCGATCCTATCATACATTCGTGAAATTTCGGTTTGACCCTAATGGTAATCGCTGAATGAAATTTAGCGGTTATGAAAATTCCCCTAAAAATTCCTGCAATTTACGTTTTGAATCGGCTGAAGTCAAGCAAATAATAATATTCGTTTCAGCGAAGACGATATACATATCATCCGGACAGATTGCATCTTGACATGATTTTAGATCGATATTAAAATGGTTAAACCATTATAAAGCATTATGGGGGATTGGGCGCCCTGAAAACGATGCTGAATCATGCATTCAATACGAGAGGAAGGTTGCACATGTTTCAAGCCGCCAAGCAAATCAAGGTTTTTCAGGATGTCGTGCAGCAAATTCAGGAGGCTATCCTCGATGGCCGGCTCAAGACCGGAGACACCCTACCATCTGAGCGACAGCTTAAGGGAATGTTTAATATCAGTCGCGGCACCTTGCGTGAAGCGTTGCGTGTTCTGGAGCAAAAAGGTTTGATCGAAATTAAGCTTGGAGTCGGCGGCGGTTCGGTGATCAAAGACATAAATACGGATCAGATCAGCGAAAGTCTCGGATTGCTGATCCGGTCTCAGAAAGTCTCATTGAATCATCTGGCTGAATTTCGTGAAGACGTGGAGGGAATTGTTGCCGCGCATGCGGCCGCAAGATGCAGCAAAACAGATATCCTGGGCCTCAAAGCGCTTCTCACAAAGGCGCGCAAATGCATTGATAGCGGTACATCACAAAGGAATGCCTTCATCGAAATCGACAAACAACTCCACATGAAGCTGGCACAGGTCGCAGAAAACCCGATTTACATATCTGTTCTCCACTCTGTTCATGAGAATATTCATCGCTATTATGACCGATTTCTTTCCATGGAAGAGCGCGAATTACAGGAAAACTATCAGGATCTTTGTGATCTTGTGATGGCAGTGGAGCAAGGCAGGGCCGACCAGGCCCGCCAACTGGCCCGCAGTCATGTTCGTCGATTTAATCAGTATATGAAGAAAAGAGAGCAGGCAGAAAAGAAAGTAACTTAAAGAAGGCGTCAGGTGTCAGTGTTCAGGTGTCAGCCTCTGGCCCGCAGGGCCTAAGTGATGGCCTTGAAGCTGACAAGTTGAAAGCGATTCTGGAGAAATTTCAGGTTTCGACATGATACGGATTGCCCTGACACCTGACACCTGAAACCTTATATGTAAAACGCAAAACCAGAAATAATTGTAAAGTTTTGAGAGAAATCAACATGACCCTAAAACGGATTACCAAGCACCCGATACTGGAAATCCCCGAAAGAAAAGAAGTCCCCTTTGCCTGGAATGGAAAAAAGTTGACCGGGTATGCAGGCGAGATGATTTCTTCAGCGCTTTTTGCCAACGGCATTCGCATATTCGGCCACCATCCTAAAGATAACAGCCCCCAGGGCATGTTTTGCGCCAATGGACAATGCTCCCAATGTCTGGTTATTGCCGATGGCCTGCCGGTCAAGTCCTGCATGACGCCTCTGGCGGAGGCCATGAACATCGAAAGTGTTGAGGGGCTGCCTAAGCTGCCTGAAGATGATACCGAACCCCAAATCCAATCGACGGCCATCAAAGAAGTGGATGTTTTGATCATCGGCGCAGGTCCGGCAGGACTGGCAGCAGCGGTGGAACTGGGCAAACTCGGCGTCGACACCTTG
>JASFTL010000238.1:0-6254 GCA_050053555.1 Desulfobacterales bacterium | reverse complement strand
TTACCCCTATTCTGACATTGTCAAGCTATTGTTAAATTTTTGTTTATTATATTGAGCGGCGCACCGCATCCCTCGATTCGGGCGCCTCGTGTTTATGTCGATTACACCAGACAAACACACCGCTGATAAAAAGTCGCGCGATATGAGATCAAAACCGAATCCGCATGAGCCGATCGCAAGCACGACATCTGCTGCGGCGTTTGAAATGCCACTGAGAAGATTGCTTGATTTTGTAGCGGCGGTAATTACCTTAACCTCAAATAACCCAATCATAATAGAACGAAATGACCCCGAAAAATTTTATCAGAAGAAGCGCACTAGGTGTGCTGAGTTTGATTTGCGTATATGTGCTGGCTTGCTCCTATTTATGGGCGAGACAGGAGCGCTTTATCTTTATGCCCCGGCGGGAAATAAAAAAAACACCGGCCATTTACCAGTTGCCGTATAAGGATGTTTACCTTCCGGTTGAAGCCCCAGGCGGCCGTAAAGAATTGATCCACGGCTGGTGGATTCCGGCGCAAAGACCGACCGGCAACGTCTTGCTTTATCTGCACGGCAGTGCGCTCAACATCGGCGCCAATGTCGATCATGCACGCCGCTTTCACAACCTGGGTTTTGATGTCTTTATCGTTTCCTATCGCGGATATGGGTTAAGTGATGGCGAATTTCCATCAGAAGCGCAGGTGTATGCTGACGCCGAAGCGGCCTGGAAATATCTGGTTGGCCAGAGAGAACTCGAACAGGGTCAGATTTTTATATACGGGCATTCTATCGGTGGCGGCCATAATAATAGCGCTTCTGTGGGCGGTGAGGATTATTTGCGCAGCATTAGAGAATTTGAGCAATTTGTTCGTCAAAAATTATAGGTAATATTTTCTGGCGGGATTACGGCTAAATTGATCATAAAAGCATCTTGGTTGCAATTTGCCGGAGACGAGTTCCCTGCGAACAGCATTGTCAGTTCAGCAGTATTTGTTCCTTCCCAAATCAAACCAGCCACCTGGCAATGTAAAAACTGAGCGTTGCAACGATCGTGCAGAGAACCACGCCCCAGAGGATATCGACGATCACAATGTTGAGCGGCCAGCCCTTGAGCAGGGCTAAATTGGTCAAGTCATAAGTTGCATACGTGAAAAAACCAAAAAGTGCACCCCACATAGCCGCATGTCGCCATGAATCTTTGGCAACTGCGGGCAAAACGGCGAAAATCAAAATTCCGGCAATGTAGACCAAATAGAAGATAATTGCGGCTGTCCAGTTGACATCGGGCCTGAGAAGTGTTTGCAAATTTTTCTGGTAAAACCCCTTGGCCACAATCCCCAGCCAGATCAGGTCGATAACGAAAAAAACAGGTACGGTAAGGGCATATATCTTTAGATAAAAGATAATGTTCATATTCACCTCGAAGAAATGATGATTTTATGAAACGCGGGTTGCAACGAATGATTAATTCGCCAAATTTTTGAATGTCGAGCGTATGCGCTCCACGCGTCGACGGTTGGCACTAAAGTCGTAATAGCCGACACGCGATGCGGATTTCACATGAATGATGGTTTCTGCGGGGGGAAAATAGAATTCCACATCATCAACAAACCGGAAAATGAACGACCGAAATTCAGCATGGATGTAATCCGTCTCAACTTTGACCAGGCGCACGCGCTTGGTGTTTTGCAAAAGGCTGATGAGTTTTTGTCTGGCATCTGTGAGGCTGCCGGCATATTGCAGCGGATCGATAAAACGCTTTTGATCTGCACTTTGGGAAGAAACGCAGTTGGGCGAATCCGGGCAGGGTGGAAACCTGTTAGCCGCGGCCTCAGTCGCCGCATGGGTTGCGCTCAACAGGATGCATACACATAAAGACAGTCGCTTTGGGAATATATTTTTCATTATACCGGGATAATCAACGTAGGTATTGACGTACATTTGATGACACGGTCAGCAACACTGCCAAAATCAAAATGAGCCTCGCTGCCTTGGCTTGCCATAATGATCAGGTCGATGGCCTCATTTTGGATGAGTTTCAGGATCTCTTTGGCCGGATCTCCCACACTGATGTGGCGAATGTAAAGCGGGCATGCGTTTAAAAATTTTTCGCAGATTTCGTCCAGCCGGTTTTCAGCGGTTTCTTTCTCCCATTGCCGCATTTTTTCGTAATCGGCCGGATCATTATAGCCATATGATGCGCCGAATTCAGGATAATCTTTTAAAACATATAGAATATGGATTTCGGCCTGATATTTCTGGGATAGGGATGTCACCAGCGGCAGAGCCGCTGCTGCGTTTTCAGATAAATCGGTCGGCCATAAGATCTTTTTAATTTCCATACTGAATCACCACCATCTGATGGAGAAAAAAATTGATAACGACGTAACTTTAGAGACACGATAACAGGCAGAAGTTACAGCAAAATGGTCTATAACGGTAAATTAATCTCTGCTTGCAGTCCCTTCCGATATTTTGATCATTTTTTCAAATAAATCCCTGATATCGCTGAGATAAGCAGTGGTGTGCGCGCCAAACCACCAGACTTCGACCAGTATCAGCAAAAGAATAATCGGCACCCAAACGTTCATCGGTTGTATCTCCTTCCTGCAAATTCTACTAAGCGTTTAAATCAGGCAGCAGAGATTCACGCCGGCACATCGGTTTGCTAAACAGCATTTGCACATCTCCGATATAACGCTCGGCAAAACCTGCTTCACAATAGCTGAAATAATACTCCCACATGCGAATGAAGGCGTTCGAATATCCAAGCGCCTTTACCTCATCAATGTTTTTTAAAAAATTTTCGCGCCAGCAGGCCAGGGTCCTGGCATAATGCGGTGTGATGTCTTCCAGATGAATCAAACGCAAATTCGTGGCCTTGGCAATTGAATTGGAAATGGCAGTTATCGACGGGATACAGCTGCCCGGGAAAATATAGCGCTTGATAAAATCAACCGAACGCTTGTGGCGCTCGAACACCTGATCGGCGATCGTAATCGCCTGCAGCAACATCATACCGTCTTCCTTGAGCAGTCGACTGCAGGTACGAAAGTATGCATTTAGATAGTGATGTCCAACAGCCTCGATCATCTCAATCGAAACGAGCTTATCATATTTTCCTTTTAGATCCCGGTAATCCTTAAAAACCAGATCGACTCGCTCTGCAACGCCGGAATCCACAATACGCTGTTTCGCCAGTTTAAATTGTTGATCGGAAATGGTTGTCGTTGTGACTCGGCAGCCGTAATGCTGGGCAGCATATATGGCCCAGCCGCCCCAGCCGGACCCGATTTCAATCACCTCGTCATTGGGGTCAAGTTCAAGTTTCTGGCAAATGCGTTCGTATTTGGCCATTGACGCGTCTTTAAGCGTGCTGTCGTCACGCTCAAAAATACCGCAGGAATAGGTTAGCGTTTCGTCTAAAAATAGTCGATAAAAATCATTGCCCAGGTCGTAGTGGGCAATGATGTTTTTGCGGCTGCCGCTTTGGGTGTTTTTGCGAAGAAAATGCCAGCTTCTATTGAGCAGCGCCGTCAGCTTTGACCAGCCCTTGTCCATGCGCTCAAAAATATCGCGATTCAGGGTCATGATTCGCAGCACCTGGGTGAGATCGTCTGCCGACCACAAACCGCTCATGTAAGCCTCAGCGCTTCCGACGCTGCCCCCTAAAACGGTTTTGCCATAAAATCGAGGGTGGTGAACCTTAATGATCGCATCAAGTGGAAACGCTGCGCTCGAACGGCCGAAAACATGACGATGCGGACCTTCGAGAATCGTAATTCTACCGCGTTTTAAATTACCGAGAAGACTTAAGATAAACCTGCGTGCCGGTCCATCGATCGGGCGGCTTCTGATGTTTTCTATTGCCGGAGTGTCTGAAGGGATAATTGAAGTGGTCACGGGTGATGCCTTTCTCCAATGGGCGTTCGCTTTTTCGGATGAACAAACACGGGCGTCTTTTTGAGCAATAACCGCAGTGCCTGCCAGTAGATCATGGCCGTCACCTTGGCTGTCATCAGCGGGTATTTGATCAGCACATGTGTTAGCGCCCTGACGCTTATCTCCTGACGTTTTAATGTGAGGCTG
Source organism: Desulfobacterales bacterium (assembly GCA_050053555.1). GTDB lineage: Bacteria > Desulfobacterota > Desulfobacteria > Desulfobacterales > JAHEIW01 > JAHEIW01. The sequence continues at coordinate 2,183 of JASFTL010000238.1, read as the reverse complement.
GCATCAAAAAGCTTTTGTCCCTTCTGAAAGTCGATCATATGTACGCGGATAAATTCGCCGGGTTCGCGAAAGCGCCAGTCGTAATCAATATCCATGTCAATGAAGGGGGAGACATGAAAAACTTTCTTGAATTGATGTCGCCTCCAGTATTTTACCGGATGTTGGTTTTGTTCCTGGCTCAAGACATAGCAATGCACTTCCCCCCAGGGCGTGTTGTGAATTTCGACAACAATCGTCTCAAGCGTTGAATCCGTCGAATCATAGCAATAGTAAAAGCTGGCCGGATTAAAGCAATAACCGAAATATCGCAAATGGGTCAGCATCCGAATCGGCCCCCCGGGCCGGCTTCCAGTTTCCTCGGCAACAAGATCACGCACCGCCTGATCGATCGGCACCTTCGGATCGCCGAAGTGATCTTTACGACGAAAATAGGCGATACTCGGTCGTTGAAAAGACCAAAGCGGATGTCTGTCAAACAGGGCGGGCAATTCTTTAAGGTCTAAGTACATGAAGAACAATCGATATTGAAACATATTCGGCGTTGGTCTGAATCGGCGATGTCGAACAGTGCCCTCGTAGATACAGCTATGCATGACTTGTCCCTGCCTTTATTTAAAACCGTACATACACTCTTTACCATTATAAGCACGAAATAATTTTCGTCAGCTAATCGAAGAAGATTATTTTCACCGAAATTTAGGCAGTCATTGACGATGGGACTAGATGCGGATACAAAAGAATGGGGAGATCCGCTTCAGAGAGATTTGCCGAAATGCTTGGCCACCTCCAATGCGCTTTTGACCCCGTCCTCATGAAAACCATATCCCCAATATGCCCCGCAGAAATAGGTACGGTTGGTGCCGTTGATTTCTTGATGTCGGTTTCTGGCGGCCAGGCTTTTCGGATTATATACCGGGTGATGATAGATCATTTCTTCGATTTTTTTAGCTGGATTAACGGCATCAGGCAAATTGAGTGTCACGCAATATTCGACAGGAGCGCCTAAACTCTGCAAGATATTCATATCATACGTCAGCGCCACCCGTCCCAGCTCCGCCTGCGGTATATGGTAATTCCAGCTGGCCCAGGCAGCTTTTTTACTGGGCAGAATCGATTCGTCTGAATGCAAAACGGCCTGGTTGTCTTGATAGGCGATGCTGCCGAGGATTTCTTTCTCAAGCCCAGAGGGGTCCTCCAGCATGGCCAGCGCCTGATCGCTGTGGGTGGCAATCACCGCCTGATCAAAATTTTCTGTCGGGAGATTTCCAGCTTGGATCTCCACATGATCAGGTTGCCGCCGAATAGCTTTCACCGCACAGTTGAGTCGGATTTGATTTCGATAGTTTTTCGTGATCGGCTTGACGTATTGTTTGGAACCGCCTTTGATAACCTGCCACTGGGGCTGATTGCGCACATTCAGAAAACCATGGTTTTTAAAAAATTGGGCAAAATAAAGGGCTGGGAATTCATTAAATTTAACCGGATCCGCCGACCAGATGGCTTCGCCCATCGGGATAATGAAATGTTCGATAAATAGCTTTGAAAATTCCTTTTCAGCCAAAAAGTCTTCTAACGTCAAGTTGTAATCGTCGCTTTTTAAGAGCTCCTGAGATTCACGCCGAAATCGAAATATATCCCAAATCATCCGGTAAAATTTCGGCCGCAATAGGTTGCGCCGCTGAATAAAAAGCGAATTCAAAGAACTGGGGCTAAATTCCAGTCCGGTTTTTTTACACTGCACGCTGAAACTCATGTTCGAGGGTTGCCAGGCAACACCCAATCGTTTCATGAGCTTGACAAAATTGGGATAGGTGTTTTCGTTGAATACAATAAATCCGGTATCCACCGCATAGGTTTGACCGTTAAGACTGATATCAATGGTATGGGTATGACCGCCAATGTAATCCTCTGCTTCGAAGACGACCAGTTCATGGTCTTCACTGAGAAGGTAGGCAACCGTCATGCCTGAAATGCCGGTTCCGATGACAGCAATTCTCATTGGGATTTCTCCTTATAATGGTCGGATTAAATCTTAGATCTTATTTGGAACGCGGCAACCCGCCCGCAATCCTGTTTTGTTCCCGCACGGTTTTCGGCAAGCCACGCAGGTCCCAAACAATGCCCAGCCAGGATAGGATCTTCAGCAAATAGTAGGTCATATCGATTTCCCACCAATAAAATCC
>JASFTL010000237.1:0-6283 GCA_050053555.1 Desulfobacterales bacterium | reverse complement strand
AAGGACAAAGTCAATATCCCGGCGGTCGGAAATAAGCTGGGCCATGTGGTTACTCCTTATGTTTTTGAGGGGCTGGGCAGTTTTTCCCTGAAACCCATTTTCCGGCAGGCACAGGCATTTTCAAATAAAGTCAGAGGGCCTGCCTGGGGCAGCGGCGCAGCCCCAGGCGGGCGTGTCGCAAAACGAGGATAGAAAAACAATTCGACCCCTCATGTTATTAAAAAAAATTATGGTTTTTGTATGAGAAATCGTAAGCGTTTGTCAAGCGAATGCTTTTAAAGCAACAATTAACCTTCAAGTCGCTAATGGGTCAATTTTATCAAAACACAGGGGATCGGTCTGGATTGAAAAGCAGCTGATTTTCGGGAAGCCTGAATCGGAATGGTATACAGATTGGGGATATCCAAAAATAAGAACAGAGCCCACCAATCAATTTTCGTCTGATTTCCCGGTTTTTTGAGGTTCCTCGCGATGATATTCGGGATAAAGTTTCATGGAGCATTCCGGGCAAATGCCATGGCTGAATTCAGCTTCGGAATGATCGCGGATATAGGCTTCGATCTGATTCCAGTATCCCTTGTCATCCCGTATTTTTTTACACGACGCACAGATGGGAAGCAAGCCGCTTAGCGCTCTGACCTTTGCAAGTGAATTTTTAAGACTGTCAATCAACCCATCCCGTTCTTTTTCGTTTTGTTTGCGTTCGGAGATATCCCGGATGATGCCGGTGTAAAAGACATCTTCACCTGACTTCCAGGTCGAAAGGGATAGCTCGACTGAAAATTCTCGCCCTTTTTTCGTTATTCCAAAAAGCTCTAAGGTTTCGCCGATTAAATGGGACTTGCCGGTTGCCACCACCTTGGCAATGCCCTTTTCATGCGCCTCTCTGAAGCGTTGGGGCATCAAAACGCTGACGGACTTTCCGATGAGCTCATTTTCGCGGTATTCGAACATTTTATAAGCTGCAGTATTGCAAAAGGTAATATTTCCGTTTTTACCGGCGGTAATAATCGCGTCTTTGGCAGATTGGGCCACTGAGCGAAACTTGGCCTCCGATTCTTTGATGGCCGTCTCGACAAGTTTGCGTTCGGTAATGTCAAAGCTATATTCGATCATTTGAGTGACATTCCCGTGCTCATCCAGAATCGGATGGGCATGTACTTCAACATTACGGGGATTTCCGTCCCGGTCAAAATGCACGTGCTCTACCCGAACCGGCTGCTTGGTTTTTTTTATCATTTCCAGCGGGCAGGGGTGGCCGCTGGAATGGCAGGGGGTGTGCCGTTTATGGGTCAGCGCGTGGCAGGTGGACTCTCCGGTCGCGCCACTTTTTAAGGCCGCTGAATTGGCCAGTTTGATGCGATAATCATTTGCATCGACCACATAGAATGGATGCGAGAGGGACTCCAGAACCGAATTCAGGAATTCAGATTGTTTTTTCAGCTGTGCTTCTGCTTTTTTGCGGGCAACGGCCTCATTTTCCAACACCTTAATTTTCTTCAGGAGCTCTTTGTAACTATTGTCTGCTGTCATGGGAATCGTCCTGCTTTGATCCATCCGGCTTTTTGATGATAAAGCCTGAAATTTTAGCTGCACTTAAACGGGCAAAAGTGATGGAAACAATAGCCGGCCGGATCGCCGTAGGGTCTGCCGGTTTGTTCAATGCACTGGGCCATCATTTGCCTGGAGGCGTCCTCGTAGTCCGGGCGTTTTTCTTCATCCTTTTTGCAATCCGCGCAAATCGGCTGGTGATCGATAATCGATAGGAATCTACGGTTTTTGGTTTCTAACGATTTGTTGCAGCGGCTGCATTCTTCCGCACATGCAAGCTTTTTCTCCCAGTTTTCCATAATTTTGCTCCACATCAAGCCAATTATTTTTAACCACGAAGAGACGGGCCTCTGTGGTAAATTATCCAATATAGCGTTATCAAAGCTATTTGAACATAATACCCAATCGGCGCTGGATCAAGTAATGTCAAAGTTTGGACATCCGCCTGATGGAATTAGGCATCAAGAAAAAACTTGACTTAAAGCGCGATTAATTGCTTTTATCGGAATGGATGCCACCGGGGCAAGTCGGATTTGGTTAATCGGCAAAATCGGTGCCGGATCCATCGGCACATGGACTTATGACTCATATAGGGGGTACAAACGATGAGCAGCAAAAGCAAATGGATTTATCTTTTTGATGAAGTGGACCAGGCCGAAAAATATGTCGGCGGTGATTGGGAAGCAGTACGCGGACTTCTGGGTGGAAAAGGTGCCAATCTGGCAGAAATGACTCGTCTGAAAGTGCCGGTCCCTCCGGGTTTTACGCTGACGACTGAGGCATGCAATGCTTATCTGGCGGCCGGTGAAACCTTTCCGGAGGGAATGTGGGAGCAGGAGCTGGAGGCGCTAAAAGCAGTTGAATCAGCTGCGGGAAAGAAATTTGGCGACACCAAGGAGCCGCTATTGGTTTCCTGTCGTTCAGGGGGGAAGTTTTCCATGCCCGGCATGATGGATACGGTTCTCAATATTGGTCTCAACGATGATACGGCCAAAGGTATGATCAAATTAACCGGCGATGAACGTTTTGTTTATGATCTTTACCGCCGTCTCGTTCAGATGTTTGGCAGCGTTGTCATGGGCATGCCCGATGAGCCCTTTGAAGAAATAATCACCGAAACCCGCGCAAAGGCTGGCGTCGAAACCGACGCCGAATTGACAGCCGCTGACTGGAAGCAAGTTACCGAAGAATTCAAAAAGATCTTCAAGAAGCACACCAATCAAAATTTTCCAACCGACCCCTATGAGCAGCTGAAACTGGCAACGGAAGCGGTTTTTAAAAGCTGGAACGGTAAACGCGCTGTCGATTATCGTAATGCTGCCGGTATTTCTCACGATCTGGGTACAGCCGTCAATATTCAAACCATGATTTTCGGCAACATGGGAAACGATAGTGCCACCGGTGTGGCCATGACCCGCAATGCGTCGACCGGCGAAAAAAATATCGAAGGTGACTACCTCATGAATGCCCAGGGTGAGGATGTGGTGGCTGGCATTCGTCTGACCAAAGATATTCAGGAATTAAAACAGGATCTGCCGGAGGCGTATGCCGAATTCGAGCAGATCTGTGAAAATCTGGAAAAGCATTATCGCGATATGCAGGATGTTGAATTCACTATCGAAAAAAGCAAGCTCTGGATGCTGCAAACGCGTGATGGTAAACGCACCGCACAATCAGCCGTTCGCATTGCGGTGGATATGGCGGAAGAAGACCTGATTACACGTGAAGAAGCTATTCTGCGCGTGACCCCGGAGCAAGTTGACTTTTTTCTGCATCCACAGTTCGGCACCGAAGCCAAAAAGTCTGCCAAAGATTCAGGGAACATGCTGGCCACCGGCTTAAATGTATCCCCCGGTGCTGCAGTCGGCATCGTTGCATTTGACGCTGATCTGGCCGAGACCTGGGCCAAAGATGAGAATAAGAAGGTCATCATGGTCCGGCCGGAAACCAAACCGGACGACGTTCACGGGATGCTGGCAGCCGAAGGCATATTAACCAGCCGGGGGGGACGCACCAGCCATGCCGCATTGGTCGCGCGCCAGTTTGGAAAACCTGCTGTTGTTGGTGTATCTGCCCTTGAGATTGATTTTGATAGTCGTCAGATGAAGGTGGGAGACGTGGTCATCAAGGAAGGGGACTGGATCTCGATCGACGGGACGGTCGGTGAGGTTTATCTGGATAAGCTGGAAACCATGGTGCCCGATATCAAAGACCCCTGGTTGCTCAAACTTTTAACCTGGGCTGATGAATTTCGTCGTCTGGGCGTTTGGGCCAATGCCGATTACCCGCGTGATGCGCAGCGTGCTCGTGAATATGGAGCCGAGGGAATCGGTCTTTGCCGCACCGAACACATGTTTTTCGAATCCGAGCGCCTGCCTCACATTCAGAAGATGATTTTGACCGATGCGCCGGCTGAGCGTAATGATGCGCTTGAAGCCTTGCTGCCCTATCAACGTGAAGATTTTGCCGGCCTGTTTCGGGCCATGGACGGACTACCGGTCATCATTCGCTTGATCGATCCCCCCTTGCATGAATTTCTACCGGCCCCGTTTGACCTGATGCATGAATTAACTGAACTCAAATTGCAACAGGCAGGCAAAACGGCCGGGGCTGATGATCTTTCAAAGCAAATTGAATCCAAGGAAAACCTGTTAAAGCGCGCTGAAAGTTTGCACGAGGCTAATCCTATGCTCGGTTTGCGGGGTGTGCGGTTGGGCATTCACATTCCGGAACTCACCACCATGCAGGTGCGCGCCATTTTTGAAGCGGCCTGCACGGTTGCCAAAGAAGGTGTGGACGTGCATCCGGAGGTGATGATCCCGTTGACAAGCCATGTAAATGAGCTCAAGGTTCAACGCGGGGCATTAGAGGCTGAGGCGAAAAAAGTCATGCAGGAACAGGGCAAAGAAGTCGATTACAAATTCGGGACCATGATTGAGATACCCCGAGCAGCGTTGACCGCAGACCAGATTGCGGAATACGCCGAATTCATATCCTTTGGAACCAACGACCTCACCCAGACTACATATGGCATTTCGCGCGATGATGCCGAATCGGGGTTCTTGATTGAGTATATCAGCGCAGGGATTTTGCCGGATAACCCGTTTGCCACCATCGATCGGGATGGGGTGGGACAGTTGATGCGAATTGCCGTTACCAAAGGGCGTGAAAAGAATCCAGACCTTGAGTGCGGCATCTGTGGAGAACACGGCGGCGATCCCGAGTCCATTCTGTTGTGCCATGAGCTGGGGCTGACCTACGTGTCCTGCTCACCGTTTCGAGTGCCCATCGCCCGATTGGCGGCCGCCCATGCTGCGCTGCAGGGCCGCATGACAAAAGATCAATAATATGATCGGTGTTTCGTGAGACACTTGTGATTCATAAAGCTGTCTGGAACATCTGCGACGGCAGGCGGCCTTGAGCAAGTGTCTTCATCCGATGGTCTGTAAATTAAATCCTGGGTGGAATCCGAGAGACTGAGACAAACTGTCTCATTAAGGAGCAATTCCAGCGGTCGGGATATCTGGTGCGATACCGTTCGATAATCGACTAACCTCCTGATATTAAATCAGTATCACTTTCATTCCATTGGTTCGCATTTTTTTGGCATAAAACTTGTTTTGGAGTTAACGCAGATTGAGAAAAAAGCTTTTTTGCAAATAAACAAAAGGAGGAATTGTATGTCTAAGTCGGAACAAAATTTAAAAGACGCATTCGCCGGTGAATCCCAGGCCAATCGTAAATATCTAGCGTTTGCCAAAAAGGCCGACCAGGAAGGCTACGCCCAGGTGGCCAAACTTTTCCGGGCGGCGGCCGAAGCCGAAACCGTGCACGCCCATGCCCATTTACGGACGTTAAAGGCCGTCGGCAGCACCGCCGACAACCTCAAAGAAGCCATTGCCGGTGAGACCCATGAATTTAAAAGCATGTATCCGGAAATGATCGAAGACGCCAAAGCCGAAGACAACAGCGCCGCCCTGCGCAGTTTTGAGTACGCCAATGCAGTCGAACAGGTCCATGCCAACCTTTACCAGAAAGCGTTGGACAATATGGATAGTCTGAAAGAAGCCGACTACTGGGTTTGCAGCGTGTGCGGCTACACCTGTGAAAACGAAGCCCCCGATGAATGCCCGGTCTGCAATGCCAAAAAGAAAGCGTTTTTTAAAGTCGATTAAGGTTGATGAATTTGTAAAAAATTCTTCAGGTGTTTAGGGTATTGAGTTTCGTGTTTTGTTTGCAGCCCTGGTGTTTTTATGCCTCCTGGCTCGGATACTCGATACTAAACACTCAAAACCAAAAACTAAATACGAACTATAATTTAAAAACGGTTAGCCAAAAAAACCGGAAACGAAAATCGCAAATCGCCGCCGGTGGTGCCGAAAGATTCGATGCTTGTTGCCCCGCGGCGATTTTTTTCGCTGATATCCGCCCTTATAGTTGATGTCCAAATCAGTTGGACTCAGATTTATAGCCACTCACGCTGGCGCTTTTCTTTTTATTTTCCTTTTATATGACATTGCTTCAGCTCTGTGTCCCCCGTGCTCTCTGCGGTAAAATTCATCACCGAACTGTCAAATGCTGTCAAATACAGTAAAGTACGGTCAAATATGGTAAATTTACGTAAAGTATTGAAAATATTGGGATATATTCTTGACTCTCCGCATGTATTTTGCTAGAATTTCAGCGTTTTTCCCGCCACTTTTAAAGATCATAAAATAAAATCATAAAATCG
>JASFTL010000236.1:0-6303 GCA_050053555.1 Desulfobacterales bacterium | reverse complement strand
ATTGTTTGGTTTGTTTCTGGTCATATGGATTTTGGACTCATTTATCCTGCACCGTTCCACATTTTTGGCGGAAGACATCCCGCTGATAATTCGTTTGACCATCCTGGGTGCTGCACTTGTCGCCGCTGCCTATCTTTTCAAGTCCGGTCACGTGGTTGTCAGCAGTGAACAGCGTCCCACAGAGGTGGTGTCATCCGGAGCATTCCGATATGTGCGCCATCCCTTATATCTGGGAAGTCTTTTGGTCTATCTCGGCTTGACGGTTTCAACCGCTTCGTTATTTTGCCTTGTGCTGCTGGTGGTCAGTGTTTTATTCTACAATTATATTGCCGGATACGAAGAAAAGTTGCTGGAGGCAAAATTCGGTGAGGCCTATATTGCGTATCAGAAAAAAACGGGCAAGTGGATACCGGGAATCAGCAAAAAACATGTATTAAACCGGTAAACAAAAAAGATCATTTCTTGCCACCGGCGGGTACAAAGTTCTATTATAAGATTCTAAAGCCATGATCCTAAACAACACCTTTTACAACCTGTTTTACGATCAAGCCGAAAAAGTAAACGTTGACCTGCTGTATCTCGGCCTCGGCTACACGGCTGCGGTTACTTCTGATGGCGGTATCGGAATCGCCTATACCTACTTTGATAATAAAACATCCTGCATGGTTTTAAACGAAGCCGTCGATTACGAAAACCGGCCGGCAAGCGAACTGTTGGAAAAAATAAAAAGTGACGCCGCCATTGAAAAAAGCATGGCGTTGGCCCTGATCAATGCGCTGAACTATGAAGATGCGCTGAAACTACCCGAGGATAAAGACAACACGATCCTCTTTGAAAGATTTAACATTCAGCCGGACACGAATGTTGCCATGGTTGGCTATTTCAGACCGTTGGTTGACAGATTCAGAAAACAAAACATCCCTCTGGAAATACTGGATGCCTCACGTGGTCTTGGAAACATACATGATTTTTATAAAAAACTCGGCAACTGGGCGGATGTGTTGCTTTTGACCTCAACGTCCATCTTGAATAATACCACCGAGGAAATCCTGAGTCATCTGCACGAAAACGTAAAGACCGCAATGCTTGGGCCCAGCACGCCGATGGTGGCCGGTGCCTTTGCTCATCTGCCCGTGCATATGCTCGCCGGCACTGTCCCGCTTGACAGTGAAAACGTCATAAAAGCGGTCCGCCATGGTATGGGAACCCCGGTCCTTCACAGATTCAGCCGCAAGTCATATCTAGATCTATTTTAGTCAGACAGCAAAGAAAGAATTTTTCGGTTTTTTATTGACTGATATCTCCACAAAGTGGTATGTCCACTTTGCGTGTACGATTTTCAGACACAGAAAAATTACGCTATTATTCAGTATGTTATATACATATCACACATTCAAAGGATGATTTCTCCCATGCAAACATTGAAAAAGCGAATTACAGCATGTTTCCTATTCGCGATCGTCGCGTATACCGCCGGATGCGGCAGCGGCAGCGATGCGGTTGTGGTTGATTTTGAAAAAACCGTGGCCGTGGATCGACCTGTAAGTTCAGTTTCAGAGTCAACGCAGTTAAAAGTTGCGGTAGCCGCAATAATATCACCCAAGGAAACCTTTATCTACTACCGGCAGCTGTTGGATTACATTGGCCAAAAAATGGGACGAGAAATTCAGTTTATCCAGCGCAAAACTTACGGGGAAATCAATGAACTGCTGGCCAACGGCCAGATCGATTTCGCCTTTATCTGCTCTGGACCCTATGTTGTCGGCAAGGATAAATATGGATTTCAGTTGGTCGCCACTCCTGAGGTTCAGAACAGCCATTTTTATCACTCTTATTTGATCGTAAATAAAACGAGTCAATTCCAAACACTCGAAGATCTCAGAGGACGCGTTTTTGCGTTTACCGATCCAGACTCGAATTCGGGTAAGTTGGTTCCCACTTACTGGCTTTGGCAGATGGGGGAAACGGCGGAAACGTTTTTTAGAAAAACCATCTACACGTACAGCCATGACAATGCCATATTAGCGGTAGCCAAGGACCTGGTGGATGGGGCGGCAGTTGATGGTTTGATCTGGGAATATTACAACAACAAAAATCCGATTTTCACCTCCAAAACCCATATCATCCGCAAATCAGAACCTTACGGTATACCCCCAATGGTGGCATCAAAATCAATACCATCTGAACTCATGACCAAAATTCGCAGACTGTTATTTTCCATGCATAAGGATCCACAGGGGAAGGCGATACTAAAAGAATTGATGATCGATAAATTTATCGCACCCAAAGATAAATGGTATGACAGCATCCGGAAAATAAACCTTAAACTTGCATCGTTGGACAATTAGAAGTATGCGGCCGCAAAGTCTAAAAAATAAATTACTGATGTCTGTTTCGTTAATGGTTATCGGCAGCGGCTTACTTATTTCGCTTGTGGTGACCCAGCGGTACAGTAGCAGTCTGTTTTCATCATTGAGCGCACAGGCCGAAAATATAGCCCAGGCAATTGCACTTGATGCCACCGATAAGATCCTGACCAATGACCTTGTGGCGCTACAGAAAAGCCTCGATTACCATATGACCAGTACGCCGCATGCAGCATATATTTTTGTTATTAAAGAAAATCAGGTTCTGGCTCACACATTTACTCAGGGAATGCCAATCGAACTGATAGGGGCCAATGATATTGTGCTGGATAATTATAAGCGGCACCAAGAAATCGTATCCACCGAAGGAGAGCGATACCTGGATATTGCCTGGCCCATTTTTGCAGGAAAAGCTGGAACATTGCGGCTGGGAATAAATGAAAAGCCTTTCCGTGGCCAGGTAAAACAATTATGGCTGCAAATGAGTGTGTTAACCCTTTCAATTCTTTTATTCGCAATCGCAGGAAGTCTTTTTTTCATCAAACGCGTTACCAAGCCTTTGGCGGCATTGGCAAAAGCAACCGAAAAAATAGATGAAGGTAATTTTGAAGTAACCGTTGTGGCATCCAACAGCGATGAAGTGGGCAAATTGACAAACTCGTTTAACCGCATGGTTGATCGCATAAAGGATTACACGAACAGGCTTGAAGAAAAAACGAGCGAACTGGACCGGGCTCACCACCAAACACGAACATCATTTAACATCGCGCGAGAAATCGGAGCGTTAACTCATCTAAAAGATGTTTGCACGTATCTAATCAAAACACTACGGCATATCGTCACCTGCAACGACATGTGTATGCTGTTATTCGGCAGCAATACCGACAATATCTTCCTTCATACCGAAAATGAGTCCAAGACACTGGACGTTGCCTCCACCCAACGGGCATTTTCACTTGTCTCCGATTTAGATAAAATGAAATTTGTCAAAGTCGATCCGTCCATCATCCAATTCCTGCCGCTCGAATTTAAAACCGCTCAAAATCTGGTCGTTTTCCCCCTGCGCAGCGAGAATCGACTTCAAGGAGCCATGTTGATCGCCTGTCCCGGGAATTGCAATTGTGTCACCAAAGAACTGGATATCATTGACCTGATATTAAATCAGACTGCAGGGGCGCTATGGCGCTCGGTGATCCATGAAGAAGAAATTCGCGAATTGAGGATTCGGATTGAAAATACGGCCGAATTCAGCGGGATCATCGGCAAAGACCCGCAGATGCAAAACATCTATCGATTGATTGAAGATATCGCACCTACCGATGCCATGGTTCTCATCCAGGGAGAGAGCGGAACCGGCAAGGAACTCGTCGCCCGCGCCATTCATCGGCAGAGCCCGCGCAAAGACAAACCGTTTATTGTGATCAATTGCTCGGCCTATCCGGCGACCCTTTTGGAAAGCGAACTCTTCGGTCATGAAAAGGGTGCTTTTACCGGTGCCATCCGGCAGAAGATCGGCCGCTTCGAACAGGCTGACGGCGGTACGGTATTTTTAGACGAAATCGGAGAAATCGCCCCTTCTGCCCAGATCAAGTTGCTGCGGGTCCTGCAAAGTCAAAAATTCGAGCGTGTCGGCGGCGAAAAGACGTTAAATGTGAATTTACGAATCCTGGCCGCCACCAATAAGGATCTTATTCAAGAAGTCAAAAACGGAGCCTTCCGTGAGGATCTTTTTTACCGCCTCAACGTTATTCCGATCTATCTGCCCCCTTTGAGAAAACGGCGCTACGACATTCCCCTGCTGGCGCGTCATTTTTTATCCAAGTTTGCAGTTGAACAAAGCAAAGGAATTCAGGATTTCAGCTCGGAAGCGATGCGGCTGCTTCTGGATTACCCCTGGCCGGGTAATGTCCGTGAGCTCGAAAACAGCATCGAGCACTCTGCCATTTTAGCCAAACGAAGCAGAGTCGAAATTTCGGATCTGCCCTCTGCCATTCGGAATGCCGCTGTGCCTGTTTCTCCGGAAACCCCGGGAACGATTTTTGAAAATGAGAAAAAATTGCTCCAGGAAGTTTTGGTGGAATGCGCCTGGAACAAAAAGAAGGCAGCCTTACAATTGGGGATCAGCCGCAGCACGCTATATGAAAAACTTAAAAAATATCAGATTGTGAAACCCACCCTTCATTAAAAGCAGCGTCGAAATTAAATTGCCACATTGTGGCATTTTTTGCTTGACCCTGCTTTTCTGGAATGTTAATAATCGAAGAGTCAGGTGATTTTTACTTTAAGCGAAGCAATTTAATCCTAGATGACGCTTTAGTATGACTAAGAACGAATTTAAAAAATACCGAAAGCGGCTGAATAAAACCCAAAAACAAATGGCCGAACTGCTCGGCAGTTCTTTAAAAGCCATTCATAGTTATGAGCAGGGCTGGCGAAACGTGCCGGTGCATGTCGAGCGCCAGGTTTATTTTCTAGTATCCAGATTTGCAAAGAAAAGCAATGCCGCAAAAGCATGCTGGATTATCAAAAAATGTTCACGTGAACAAAAGCGTAATTGCCCGGCCTGGGAATTTTCATCCGGCGATCTATGCTGGTTTATCAATGGGACTGTTTGTGAAGGAACGGTTCAGAAAGATTGGAAAGAAAAGATGAAGATATGTCGAACCTGTGAGGTGTTTAATTATATGCTATGACTTTAATCTCCTCTCCCGAGGGCCTTCTCCGAAGAGGAGAGGGCCTTTTTTATTGAGCAACTTGACGGGCTCACGCAAAGTCGCCCCGGTCGGATCTTCCAGACCGACAGGGCAAACAAAGACGCTAAGTTAGATTAAATTGATTAATCAAAAGTCTGTCACTTAGCGGTTTCAGCTAATTGGCGTCAAACAAAAAAAGGTTTAAAAGCCATGAAAGAAAAAAACACTTCTTATTTGGCACTAAATTTTTCTGAGGTCATTTCAACAGTAGCGCAACGAATTTTAGCTTCATGCAGTACCGAAAAATGTTTTCAACACCTGGAAGCTACGCCGATTCCATCCCGCGACGCTGTGGCCCATACGATTCATAAAGCCCGATGCATCCTGTTTCCAGGATATTTTACGCAAAGTGTTCTGGCGCCCTCAAACCTAAAGTATTGCCTGAAAGAAGAGATGTCAGCGCTTTATAAAGAGCTGGTGAAACTGATTATATTCGCCAACCAGCATGATTGCATGCGTTTTGAGCAGCCCTGTATCCCGTGTGACGAATCGAGCCGCCGCAAGGCACTCCGATTCATACAGGCGATACCCAGACTCAGAGAAATTCTGGCCTCAGATGTCCGCGCTGCCATGGAGGGCGATCCGGCGGCCAAAAGCCATGATGAGGTCATTACAAGCTATCCAGGGCTTTTTGCGATTGCCGTTCAGCGAATTGCTCACGAGCTCTACAAATTGAAGATTCCCCGACTGCCGCGGGCCATGACGGAATACGCCCATAGTTTTACGGGTATCGACATCCACCCCGGTGCCTGTATCGGCAAAAGTTTTTTTATTGATCATGGAACCGGCGTGGTGGTGGGTGAGACGACTGTTATTGGAAATCGTGTTAGAATTTATCAGGGGGTAACTTTGGGAGCTCTATCGATGCCGAAAGAGGCCGTCGAAAGTTATCGCGATAAAAAGCGTCACCCAACCATCGAGGACGATGTGATCATTTATGCCAATACGACCATACTCGGCGGAGATACCGTTATCGGGGCGCGCTCAACCATCGGCGGTAATGCCTGGATCACAGAGAGCGTGCCACCGGATACCAAGGTATATTTAAAAAAACCCGAACTTATCTATTCTGGAAACGGCGATAGGCGAACTGACGGTGAGCGAAGGAAGATTATTGATCAATTAGATGCCGATCGAACGACAGGTGTCGGACGCTGAAAAAGACCAAAATAAGTGTGTTTTGT
>JASFTL010000235.1:0-6315 GCA_050053555.1 Desulfobacterales bacterium | reverse complement strand
AACAGCCGCCACCAGACCTAGCCAGGCACCGGATGACCCGTCGGCAAGGTAACCCCAGATGAGCCCCATCACGGCCAGGTAAGGAAAGGCCCAGATGGCGTTTCTCAGATTGAATGCCATATCAGCAGACGCCATATTTTTTCGAATTTTCATATTTAATCCTTTCATTTGATTTTAAATCTGATCGCAGAATACCACTTCGGTTTGTCAGATCCGGACAAAATACCCAAAAAAATAAAAAGATTTGATCGGCAAAAATCTCCGGCCTTGTAAAAATTTATGTTCTTTTATATAACCCTCCAACCTTGCTTGCCCTTCGACTTGTCGGGCGTAGCTTGGCAGAGCGAAGCCGGAAGCTTTTGCGCCTGTCCTCCGCAGTAGCCTGCTACGGAGGATGGAAAGAAGGAAGCTTTTATAGCCAAGAAGGGAACTCAAGATTCTTTTTCCCCTCCTACCGGCACCGGGAGTTCATGTATGCAAAAGGCCCGACCAGGTAAATTTCATTACAGCTATGTCATTGCCGCCAGCTGCTTTTCCATACAGGCCGTCGGTGTTGGCACTTATTTTTCTTATGGCGTACTGTTCAATCCGTTGATCGATGAGTTCGGCTGGTCAAGGGCCTCCATCGCCGGGGCCTCATCAGTGGCTTTTCTGTTAATGGGCCTGCTGGGCATTGTGATCGGCAGATTAAATGACAGGATCGGGCCGCGTAAGTTGATGACCGTTACCGGTGTTTTTTTCGGCCTGGGCTATTTGCTCATGTCCAGACTTGAGACGGTCTGGCAGTTGTACCTGTTCTTCGGGATTGTTTTCGGCATTGGCTTGAGTTCCATCGATGTGATCGCCCTGACCACGATAGCGCGCTGGTTTGTCCGGAAAAGAGGATTGGTGACCGGTATCGTTAAAGTCGGCACCGGGGCCGGACAGATGACCATTCCCTTTCTGGCGAGTATCCTGATCATCAGCTACGGCTGGCGGCACGCCTGCGTCCTCATCGGGGCAGCGGTACTGATTATTCTTGTTGCCATCGCCCAATTGATGCGACGTGACCCGGCCATGCTGGGGCTTTCTCCGGATGGGGATGCGGCCGGGCCGGCAAACGAGCCGGCCTTAACTCCCGAAGGTCTTTTCCTCAGCGAGGCCATCCGCATCCGGCAGTTCTGGACGATTTGCGCTGCCAATATGGCGGTTGTCTTTTGCCTCATGTTGGTCATGGTGCACATTGCTCCCTATGCGATTGACATGGAAGTTTCTCCAACCAAAGCCGCGGGGGTCCTCTCAACAATTGGCGGTGTGAGCATGGCCGGCCGGTTTTTCAGCGGCCTTACCATAGACCGCGTCGGCAGCAGAAAGGTAATGATATTTTGTTATTTTCTTTTGATCGCCGCGCTTTTGTGGCTGCAACTTGCAAATGAGCTGTGGATGATTTACCTATTTGGCGTCATCTACGGCATTGCTCACGGGGGATTCTTTACGGCCATTTCACCCATTGTCGCCGAATTTTTCGGGATAAAGTCTCATGGGGCCCTCTTCGGTATCGTCGTGTTCAGCGGCACTTTTGGTGGTGCTGCCGGCCCGTTTCTGGCCGGATACATTTTTGACGTTACCGGTGGATATGACCTGGCGATCTGGATTTGTATATTGATGAGTGCCCTTGGATTTGCGCTGGTATCATCGCTCAAACCGTTAGAGGGAGCCGGAAAGGAAGATGCTTGACAAGTTTCGCGCGATTTATTTTGCTTATCGGAATTGTAAAGACCGTTATCCAAGACCAACTTGACTTCAGCAATTATATCCTTAGTTTTACAGCTTAATACCGATATATTGCCTAAAGTGGCTGAGAATTTTTCTGGTACGAAATTCAGGCAGAAAAACAAATAAAGGAGATTTCAATGGAAAAAATTGAAAACGGCGTGTTTGTCAGTCTGCACTACAAGGGAACTTTGCAAGATGGAAAAATATTCGATACCAGCGAGGGGCGTAATCCCCTTGAAGTGCAAATGGGCGCCGGGCAGTTAATCGCCGGGCTTGAAAAGGCGCTGATGGGCATGTCTTTGAACGAGAAGAAAGTTCTGACGATCGAACCGGAAGAAGCTTACGGGCAGATCGACAAAAACCTCACACATTCTTTTGCCAGATCGGAGATACCAGCTGAATTGGATCCCGAAGTCGGACAGGTCGTGGCGCTTACTTCGCCCGAAGGGCAACAGGTTCCGGCTCAAATTATTGATGTGGATAATGAAAAAGTGGTCCTGGACCTGAACCATCCCCTGGCCGGCGAAACGCTGACCTTTGATATTGAGGTCGTGGGTATCAGTAGCGAGCCGACCCAGGATCACACGGGATGCGGGACCGGCTGTGTCTGTTCTTCATAAGCTACCCGATGCCTGACTGGTACCTGTATATGGTGAGATGCCGCGACGGCACCCTGTACACCGGCATTGCCACTGATGTTGATAGCAGGCTCGCCGATCACCGCACAAATAAAGGGGCCAAGTACCTGCGGGGCAGAGGCCCCTTGAAGCTGGAATTCAAAAAACGGATCGGAAATAAAGGGCAGGCCCTGAAAGCCGAGCGCATAGTCAAGAGCCTGCCCAGGCACAAAAAAGAAGCGCTTATAAAAACCGGCATCGACGCCCTGCTCAGCAGAAAACCGTGAAGACCTCGCACAGCCTGCCGCGGCTTCTAATAAAATAATACCCCGCCTCTTTTCTAAGAAGCGAAGTTTTGTAATTTATTGCATGACTACTCCAGGGGGGCGTGCATTTAAGACCATATTCAAATTTGCAGCCAGTTCCTCTTACTATTTTGTCCCGGGTGTCTCTTTTTATAGGCAATTCTCACTCAGGGCAACATGGCTGTGTAAAATCATGTTGTCTTAATTTTTTTCTGTGGTGCCATTCAGGTTAAACAAAAATCACCTTTTCTTTTTGATGTATAAGGATGCCGACTTGAGTTCACCGGTCTTGCTTTTGGCGAAAATGCGCACGGTCCACTCCCGGCCCTTTTTCAGCAGCTCGTCTTCGATGCGGCAGATATGGTTGTATTCCGCCGATTCACTGGAGGGTCCAAACACCTGTTTCCATTTATCCGGCCTTTTGCCTTTGCCGATTTGCACCACATAGGTATCCAGATTTCCCCGTACGATGCCGTAGACATCCAGCGAAGCGATCTTCTTTTTCTCCTCATTGGCAAACACTTCCGTAAAGCGCACGGTGAGCCGATCCTTTTCTCCTTCACCCAGCGCCCGCCTGGCATTTAACAGGCCGGCACCATTGTATCGATCCCATCCCGCCTGATCCATGTCTCCGGCGGAATCAAGCAGCAGATCTTCCACCTCCCGGTTGGTTAGGTTCGGATTTTTGGCCCAAATCAAGGAAGCCGTTCCCGCGACCATAGGCGCCGAAAACGAGGTTCCGGTCAGGGTGTGGTATGTGGTCCCTAAGATGGGCGTGATTTGGCCGTCTCTTTTGCCTTCTTTGGCGGTCAGAGAGTAGATATGCTCACCGGGAGCGGTCATGGCGACGTTGGCACCGTGATTGGCGCTGCCCCGGCGTTTGCCGTCCACATTGATGGCGGCCACCGAAAAGACACGGCGCAGACCCTGCGGACCGTATTCGGCCACATCGCTGCCGTGATTGCCTGAGGAACTCACTACCAGGCAGCCCTGGGCATAAGCGTAGTTGACGCCAATCTGCTCCAGCCGTGAAATGCCTTTGCCTCCCAGGCTCATGTTGATGACCCGGGCACCATTATCCACAGCATAGCGGATGGCGCGGTAAATGGCCAGGCTGCGTGCCTTATTATCTTTGTTGAGGACTTTAAGGGTCATAATTTGTGCACCGGGGTTGATGCCGGCAATGCCCTCGCCATTGTTGGTTTTGGCGGCAATGATGCCGGTCACAAAGGTGCCGTGACCGAAGTCATCGGTAAGATTGTTATTCTCACCGACAAAGTTCCAGCCGTGAATGTCGTCCACGTATCCGTTGGCGTCATCGTCGATGTTGTTGTCGGGAATTTCTCCGGAGTTGGTCCACAAGAATTGCGGTCCATCCGGATGTGTCAAATCCAAGCCGGAATCGATCACGGCCACCACCACATTTTTGCGGCTGCCGTCCTCGATGTTCCAGGCCGACTGTGGGTCAGAGCGCGGTGTGTAGCCCACTTTGAGCAAACCCCACTGGTTGGGCGGCTTGGCGCTTTCTCCGGGGGAGTCCCCGGCGGTTATGCCCCCGCCGCCCAGTTTCAAAATTGACCCTAAGCCTTTTACCAATCCAGAGGCGGCTTTTTTAGCTTCCGATTCTTCTTTGGCAAACAGGGGATCGTTGGGCACCACCTGATCTGTCTCCTCACCGAAGCGCAAAATGATTGGTTCTTTAAACGCAACCCATACTTTCCATGGATTATCCTCAGGTCCGAGTGAAGCGAATTCGGTCCCCTGTAACTTGTCCTTCAAGCCTTGCGACAACATATCCCAAAGAGCCTTATTAAATGTCTCCGAATCTCGTTCCTCAAACCATTTATCTTCTTCCCGGGCTTCTTCCTCGCTGATGGGCACCTTTACTTCCGGATGAATCAAACCTGGTGCAAGTTCAAGTCTGTATCTGCCCTGGTTTGATCCTGGGCCTTTGATGTCAAAACTTCTTCCAAAGGCAAAACTTCCATAGCGCATTAAATTATTTTGCGCCGGAAGATCCCGATCTGCCCGTAAGATGGGTTTAGTTTTATCGTCGCTGCCTTCGAACAGATACCCCGTCCCTAAGCCGATAAAAACACTTGGGCGTTTGTATAAAAGGGAAGCACGAACTTCTTCAGAGATCTCAAACGATCGGGCCTCATCAAAAATATTACCTGTCCACATCTCTTTAAAGTAACGCGGTTGGGTAAAAGGATTGGATAGCCCACCAACGAATTTGTCGGAAGCATCGTAATAGTTGATTGAGGTTCCGAGCAACAACCGGTGTCTGGCCGTCCAGCTGTCTGTAGAATTGAAGTAGTCAAGCTCCTCTTTAGGCAATTTACCACCGTACCAAAAATTAAAACTTTGCGTTTGGGTTCCTGGTGGGGGCAGCTGACCGGAAAACGCATGTTTCCAGGATACGCCTTTCACGGGAATGCCCAATTGCGCGGCACACCCGGGGCTGATCGTTAGATCAAATTTTTCAGGGTGTAGGAAATCATATGAAACGGTCGGTCCATTAAAAGCTTCAATCGTAATGGTCAATGCCATCACCAGAAGCCCGGCGACAATAACGCGAAAGCGCAGCGCAAATACCGCCTGCTTAAGAACGCGCATGAAGCTCGGAATCCTGCTTCCGCTATATATTCGAAAAAGCGTATTATTTTTCATGGCAGCCTCCTTTGAGATCCAGGATGCAATCAAAGCTTTGCAATCGACATGTGCTCAGAAATATTCACAAAGGAACCAAAACCAGTCTGTATCAGGGTTGCACCCGGGATGTGCAGTCGGAATTTCTATTGATTTTGAGTATCTGTTCCGGGTGCTTCATGCGGCAGCGCTTTGAGAAACATGGATATCAGTCCGTATTGATTTTGGATGATGGCGCGTTTTTGAGCCACACGGACAATTTCTCCCAGACGCCTGGGATTTTCTTTTGCCTCATTTTTGGAAATCGCTCCCACCAGAACACCGGCCGGATCGTACACCGCAATGTAGGCTTTTGAACCTTTACCGCCAAAGGCAATAATCGGGCCGAGCAAACCCAATCGCTCTCCCGGCCATTCGATAGCGGTGTCTTCGGGAGTTGTCTGCGGGGTGCTCTCATTTGCGTTGACCCAAAAAATCGTATCCCGGAACGCTCCATGGACGAAGCGTTCTTCCTCCGAAAATAGGGTTTGAGGCATGAGAATGCCCCATAGTGCTAAAACCGCCACTAGGCGGATCGTATGTCGTGTTTTCATTTGAGCCTCCTTAATGTGGGATGAGTTGCTTACATTTTCAGGGATTGAGTTAAGAGGAATTGGTAATCGTGGTTATCGTAAGAAACTCAATGGAGTTTTGGAAAGACTGTAATACTTGAATAAAGGATATGCATCCCACCAAAGGTGTCAAGGAAGGAAATTCTGCCCCTGGCCCCACCGGAGTCCCGTCTCCGTTGAATGCTGCCCGGCAGCTCCCTAAAAAAGGGATTCAACCGCAATTGATGCCGATAAAATCGTTCGGAAAAAAAGGCGGACCAATTTATTGTCCGCCCTTTTCGCTTCTTTCAGCCACTAAGGGTTTGCCGAGTCCTCCAGCCAAGCCTGCATACGGGCGGCCATGAAGGCATCCCGATCTTCACCGGACGGATCATC
>JASFTL010000234.1:0-6323 GCA_050053555.1 Desulfobacterales bacterium | reverse complement strand
GCATGAAAGAATCGAAAGACGTCGGGCCCGAGGGCAGCACCGCCCGTCATGGCCGAACGGACCTTTGAAAAACCGAGTCGATCGCGCAATGCCCGAAACATGGCCATATAAGCCAGCCAGTAAAGCATTTTCCAGCCCAGCGAAGGATTCATTTTTTCAAATTTAAACTCCGCCCAGCGATAACCAATGGGCAGGCATAAGTTATAAATAAACTTTTTAAAAAAGGAAGCATCCAGGTGTTTGACCATAACCTGGCGCGAGATACCTTCCCACATCCGTGGCGATGCCACCACCAGGCTGGGTGCAATCTCATAAAGATCAGACATCGCCGTTTCGGGATCTTCCGGAAAGTTGACGGTATAGCCAGCGTAAAGGGCGGAAAAGACACTCATGGTCTGTTCCACTATCCAGGGCAGCGGAATAAACGAGAGAAACTGATCATTTGGAGATTTGGAATCGACCTCGTTTAAGGCGCCCACCATGCTGAGAATGTTCGCGTGGGTCAATAATGTGCCTTTGGGATTTCCGGTAGTCCCCGACGTGTAGCAGATGATGGCCAGATCGCTGTCTTGGATGGCACGCACATTTTTCTCAAATAAATCGGGTTCCTTTTGGTGCAATTCTTGGCCCAGTTTTTCAATCTCAGTAAACTCTACAAGTATATCTTCTTGATAGTCCCATAATCCCTTGGGATCGGTGTAGATCACTTTTTTAAGGTTTGGCAACTTCTCTTTTAGATCCAGGATCTTGTCGACCTGTTCCTGATCTTCGGCCACCAGCATGGTCGCCCCGGAATGGTCGATGATGTAGGCCACCTCGCTTAAAATCGAGTCCTGAAAGATGCCGAACGGAACAGCTCCGGCTGCCTGGGCAGCCAGCTCGGCATAAACCCATTCCGGACGGTTATTACCAATAATTCCAAGCGTTTTCCCCGGGCGAAGTCCCAGTGAAATCAGCCCCAGAGAAAAATCCCGCACATGTTCCAGATACTGTTGCCAGGTAACCGACTGCCAGATGCCGAATTCCTTTTCACGTAGCGCTATGCGGCGCTTGCCAAACCGCTCTGCGTTTCTGACAAGCAATGCAGGCAGGCTTTGAAGGTTTGTCAAGGAGGTCGTTAGATCAGAATTCATATCAATCAGTTAAAGATCAGAGTCGCGAGTACGCTTTTTCATCTTCTCCAAGATAGGCGCGGATGACCAGAGGGTTATCTTGAATTTCCTGGGGCGGGCCTTGAGCGATTTTCTGTCCAAATTCGAGAACACACACGCGGTCAGAAATATCCATCACGACGCCCATATCGTGTTCAACGAGGATAATGGATACATCCCACATATTATTCACATTAATAATAAAACGCGCCATGTCTTCGGTTTCTTCAAGATTCATACCGGCCATGGGTTCGTCCAATAAAAGAACCTCGGGCTGCATGGCAAGCGCCCTGGCAAGTTCAACCCGTTTTTGAAGTCCATACGGCAAGGTGCCGACCACCTTTTTGCGAATGGTTTCGATCTCCAAAAGATCGATGATCTTTTCCTCGATTTCCTGACGCAGTTGTAATTCCTCCCTCTGCGCCCTTCCCCAATAAAGCAAATCAGAAAGGATGCCTGATTTTAAAAAAACGTGACGCCCCAGCTTAATATTGTCCAAAACCGTCATACCTTTGAAAAGCTCGATATTTTGAAATGTTCTGGCGATGCCTAATTGGGCGATTTGATGTGTGGGAACACGAGAGATATCTTTGCCTTTGAAGCGTATTTCACCTTCCTGAGGGGTATAAAATCGGCTGATACAGTTTAATAGACAGGTTTTGCCAGCTCCGTTGGGTCCGATGATAGCAAATATTTCATCCGGCAATAGATGCGTACTGACGTTATATAGAGCCTGAACCCCACCAAAGGCCAATGACAAATTTTCAACGTCTATGATCGTTTCGCCGCTCAATATGAATTCAACCTCGCGTATTGGCTCATTTTAATGCCAGACTCTTAGATCAACCCCGTGACTATAAAGAATGGGTTTTTAATTGTCAAGCAATCAAGTTAATGAATGAGATTCAGCCAGGCAATCAGGTAACCTGTGCTTCAGCTCTTCTTTTTAAATACCCGTTAATTCTGCACCACAATTCATAATGCTAAATCTCACTGATCAGGTGGACTCATGGCATTCGTTCCCAAAAACGAAAAATTTGAACTGGACTCAAAATATGATTTTCACTATATTGAAAGACTTAAATATTTGCGCTTGTAAACATGTTCATCGCTCGCGATATCTTGGCAGGATATAACCATACGTGAAAGGGAGATTGAAGCATGCAGATAATCGATAAAACCATCGCAGGTTTACTGGAGGAGGTTGCAGCTTTAAATCCGCTTAGGGATGCCATCATCCAAAGCGAAACGGGAGCACGATACAATTTCGAGCGCTTATCCCGTGAAATTGACCGTACCGCTCGGGGTTTCATTGAGAAAGGAATTAAATCTGGCGACAAAGTTGCGCTCTGGGCGCATAACACGCCTGAATGGCTTCTATCTTTTCTGGGATTAACCAAAATAGGGGCCATTACGGTGCCGATCGATCCAAATGCCGCTAAAGAGAATCTGTTCTATATCCTTGAGCAGTCTGAGAGTCGCGCTTTAATCATCCCCGGTGATTCCGACAGTAGCCAATTTGTGGAACTGGCGCTGGCAGCCAAAAAGGACGTCGCGTCTTTAGAATTTATCTTTGTTTTCGGAGAATCAGCAGACGCCGCAGTAGTCAACTGGGCTGAATTATTGAAGCTGGCAGAGAAAGTCACGGATTCGACTTTAGCAGAAAAGGCAGAAGCGGTTCAAGCAAAAGATCCGATGGCGATCATGTATACCTCCGGAACGACAGGCCAGCCAAAAGGCGTCGTTTTAGATCATATGGGACTGATTAATAAATCCATGGTTTCCACCGAGCGCCAGGGAATAACCTGCGAAGACCGAATGTGTCTTTTTTTCCCACTCTTCCACATGTTCGGCAATACCTGTATCGCATTGGCCGGTCTATTGCGGGGAGCGGCCCTCATCATACCCTGCAAGATGTTTGATCCGCAAAAGGTCTTAAAAGCGGTCGCGCAAGAGAAATGCACGGCTGTTTATGGATCCCCCAGTATGCTGATCGCTTTAATCGACCACCCGGAGTTCAAAAAAGAAGACTGGCAAACCGTCTCCAAAGGTATCATTGGCGGAGCACCCTGCCCCATGGAGTTGATGAGACGCATCGTTAAAGAGATCGGGATTTCCGATATAACCGTGGCCTATGGCATCACCGAAACTTCCTCCTGGGTTACAATGACCCATCCTGATGACCCCATCGAGTTACGCGTATCCACCATCGGTACCCCTCTGCCTTGCAATGATTTAAAAATTGTCGACCCCGGCAGCGGTGAACAATTGGCGACCAATCAACAAGGCGAATTGTGTACCCGAGGATTTTTAATGAAAGAATATTATAAAATGCCGGCAGCTACTGCCGCAGCGATTGATAAAGAAAACTGGTTCCACACAGGCGATTTAGGTGAGATGGATGAACAGGGTTATGTCAAAATAACCGGGCGACTTAAGGACGTGATCGTTCGGAACGGTGTCGACATATACCCCGTGGAAGTTGAAGAAATTATTTACCAGCTGCCCGAAATCTCAGAGGCCCAGGTTTTCGGTTATCCCCACCCTAACAAAGGGCAGGAAGTCGCCGCTTGGGTAAAATTGAAGGAGGACGCCGAACTGTCATTGGATCGCATTGCCCAACATGTTAAAACCCAACTGTCTGAAGACAAATGGCCAAGACATTATAAAATCGTTTCCGAGTTCCCCATGACCGGAAGCGGAAAAATTCAAAAGTTCAAGCTGGCTGAAATGGGTGAGGATGAATACCTTTAACGCGTTAAGGGATGATGCGAGCAGAGTTGCAAACATCGGCAAATTGAGCCTCGGGAGGATATCTTGGGTGAGCTGAGTGAATTTCCGTTAAAATATAAATTGTTTCTAAAAGCCTATCCCTGGCGCCGCATTGACCCGGTTCCATGGACGGCCTTAAAAAAACCATTAAAAGATATTCGCCTGGTGCTGATTTCCAGCGCCGGATTCATAAGGCCGGATCAAGAGCCATTTGACGAATCGATTCGCGGCGGCGACTACAGCGTCCGTGAAATCCCTTCTGATACGGATGTCGCCACCTTGATCGATACGCACCGCAGCGAACTTTTCGATCATTCCGGCATCAGACAGGATCCGAATCTGGCTTTCCCGATTCGCCGTATGCACGAATTAGAAAAAAGGGGGCGAATCGGCTCAGTGAATCAGCGTCATTTATCATTTATGGGATCGATTACAGCGCCGGGGCGCTTGGTAAAAAAAACGCTTCCAGGGGTGGCAAACCGGCTAAAAACGGATGCTGTGGATGTTGCCCTGCTCATTCCGGTTTGACCGATTTGCAATCAGACCGTGTGTCTGATCGCAGCAGGTCTCGAGCGTCGCGGTATTGCGACCGTCACGGTCCAATCGTTACGCAGCGTGGCTGAAAAAGTTAGGCCCCCGCGTGCTTTATGTGTTCCTTTTCGTCATGGGTATCCGCTGGACACACCCAATGACCCCGAACGTCAGCACGCGGTCATCGAGGCTGCATTACGAATGCTGGAAGATCCGGACCTGCAGCCACCGGCCATTGTGGATTATGTCCCGGAAGGATTTTGATAATTAGTCTTCGATTTACTAATAGTGGTCAGTTCATATATTGCCAAGTGTTAGGTTTCGGGTGTCACGTGTCAGGAAATTAAGTATGATACCGAAACCTAAACCCTTTCTGGGATTGCTTCCTGTCCGCAGTTGTTAAGATCAGTGTAGGCCCTACGGGCCAAAGACTGACACCTGAACACTGACACCTGAAACCTTTTTTTAATTAACAAGAGGTGATGATGCAATTTAAAAACCTTGAATTTAAAAACAAAGACGGGCAAATGCTCTCTGCCAGATTGGACTTTCCGGTCGACGGGAAACCGCTGGCCTATGCCTTATTCGCCCACTGTTTTACCTGTTCTAAAAACATAAAAGCCATCGCGCATATCAGTCGGGCTTTAACCCGCGAGGGCCTTGCCGTACTGCGGTTTGATTTTACCGGTTTAGGTGACAGCGAAGGGGATTTTGCGGATACCAATTTTTCTTCAAATGTGGACGACCTGATCGTAGCGGCGGATTTTTTAAAATCGAATTACGAAGCGCCTAAAATCCTCATCGGGCATTCATTCGGCGGGGCGGCCGTGCTTCAGGCTGCTGCCCACATTTCCTCTTCAAAGGCAGTGGTTACCATCGCTGCCCCGTCAGATCCAAAGCATGTGAACCATACGCTCGGCAGCGCGGCTGAAAGCATTCAAAACCGGGGCCAGGCGGATGTGACGCTGGCGGGCAGAACGTTTACGCTAAAAAAGCAATTTTTTGACGATCTGGATTTTGTCAATATGAACAGAGCTCTGAAAAATTTAGGCAGGGCCCTGCTGGTTTTGCACTCACCGATCGATGAAACGATCGGAATTGAAAATGCCGCCCAAATCTTTCAGGCGGCCCGGCATCCGAAAAGTTTTATTTCCCTTGATAAAGCTGACCATCTGCTGACAAATTCTGAGGACTCCCTCTATGCCGGGTCGGTCATTGCCTCCTGGGCACGCAAATACGTGAGTGCCCCTCATAAAGATGAGCCCAAGACGGAAGGTGCCGAAGACCAGGTTATCACTCGAATCGGAAAATCCGGATTTGTCACGGATATTATGGCAGCGGGCCATCACCTGGTAGCAGATGAGCCCGTCTCGATGGGCGGAACCGATCTCGGCCCGGCACCTTATGATTATCTGATGGCCGGACTGGGAGCCTGCACCGCCATAACACTGCGCATGTATTCTAACCGCAAGAAATGGCCGCTGGACGGTGTTACGGTCAAACTAAATCATCAAAAAATCGATGCTGCGGATTGTGAGACCTGTGAAACAAAAACGGGTAAGCTGGATCAAATTGAGCGTCAAATTGAGCTGGCCGGCCCCCTCGATGATCAACAAAAGCAGCGCCTGATGCAAATTGCCGACCGCTGCCCGGTGCACCGTACGTTGCACTCCGAAGTTGTCGTCAAGTCGAAGCTGATGTCGTAATCAGGCCTGATTACTGAGGTTTCAGGTGTCAGGTTTCAGGGGTCAGCAATACGAGCCTGAAGACGTTGTAAATAATCAGATTCTGTCTTCCATTTGCTGCCTTCTTTCATCTGCCTGCCATCTGTCTTCTGTTTCTTGACACCTGGTAATATGAAAAATGGAC
>JASFTL010000233.1:0-6333 GCA_050053555.1 Desulfobacterales bacterium | reverse complement strand
CCCTGCTCCACCGCTATCTTGCCATTAACGATGGTATATTGGGCACCATGATTGTAACTGGAAAAAATAATGGCGGCCAAGGGATCTGTGAGAGATCCACTGTACTCCAGTTTGCCCACGTTAAATATAGCCAGATCCGCTGCCCAGCCTTCCTTGATTTTACCGACCTTTTCAAAACCCAGCAGCCGGGCGCCGTTTTCGGTGCCCATTTTGATGACATCCAATGTGGACAGGGCGGCCGCACCGTATTGAACCCTTTGCAACAGCAGCGCATTACGAATTTCGCCCAGCATATCGGATGAATCATTGGAGGCGCTGCCATCTACCGCCAGTGCCACATTGATGCCGAGGGGCAACATCTCTTTGACCCGGCAGATCCCCGATCCCAGTCGCATATTGGAGGTCGGGCAGTGAGCGATGTGCGTACCGGAGTCCGCCAGCAGTTCCAGCTCCTGATCGTTAAAATGGATGCCATGGGCATAGGAGACGTCGTTGCCGATAAATTCGCATTCCTCCATCAACTTCAACGGTTTGCACCCATAGATTTCAAGACAGAATTCGTTTTCATCTCTGGTCTCCGCCAGATGGGTGTGCAGGCGAACGTTGAACCTACGTGCCAGCTTAACCGTCTCCCTCATGAGTTCTTCGGTGACGGAAAAAGGACTGCAGGGTGCCAGGATAATTTTACGCATGGCCAGTTCTTTATGGTCGTGGTACTTGTTAATGACCCGTTCGCAATCTCGAAGAATTTCATCCTCAGTCTGCACGACACTATCGGGCGGCAGTCCTCCGTCCTTTTTGCTCAGGGACATGGAACCCCGCGTGGGCGAAAGCCGCATGCCCAGGTCTGCAGCGGCCTTAAGTTGCATGCCAATCAAATCCCCACTGACGTTTTGAGGGTAGACGTAATGATGATCGCTGGAGCTCGTGCATCCGGTTTTTAGCAGTTCCCCCATGGCAAGCAAAGAGGAGTAATATACCGCTTCTTCGTCCAGATATTTCCAGATCTCATAGAGGTAGACCAGCCAGTCAAAAAGCCCGGCATTTTGCACTGCCGGCAGGTTGCGTGTCAAGGTCTGGTAAAAATGGTGGTGCGTGTTAACAAATCCAGGCACGACGACACAGGTCGAACAGTCGATCACCCGATCAGCCGGGTCTGAAATATCGGAACCGATTTTTGCGATGCGATTCTCTCTGATGAGGATATCATCGCCCCGCCGTGATCCCTCATCAGCAGATAAAAATATGTAAAAACAATTTTTGAGTAATATGGTGCTCATGGTTTGCCTCGTCCGATACGAGCAACGTTTTATTCGGAATGGATTCTTTTTTTATTATTTTTATACGACAGGATTAACAGGATTTTTCAGATTTATTTATATTCATCACTTTACAGAAGAAAGTGAGGAAACTCAATCCGCTTCGCGGAATCATCATCCATCAATCTGTAAAGCAAATCTAAAATACATCAGCGGTATTTATAGGCTCACTGAATCTTAATAATATGATCACCATGTTAACGCATAATTATGAAGCATAAGAGGATTCCGCCGTCAGGCGGATTGTAATTTCGCGGTTTCATTAAGAAACCGCGAAAGAAAAAAGACATCCTGTAAATCCTGTCTAAAACATACTATTAAAAAAGAATCCATACCACTAACAACTCATTCATACGAAAAGGTAAAAATCTTTCAAGGCCGTAAACAGGATGGCCATTTGGGCGGCATGGCGCAAATCAACCGGACCTTTTGTACGCGAAATAAAAGCCGCTTCCTCGGCAGCACAGGTAATTAAATTCAGCCGCGCCCGGATGTCTCGGGTTTCATAGATCAGATGGTTTTCACGTCGGCTTAGAGTTTCGAGTTTTCCATCCACTCTGGCTTTCAACACGTCATTAACAAACCGGTAACCGTCTTGTTCATTTTCGAAGCTCTTTTGGGTCAAATAAAACTTGGGTTTGACTCGATACGGCGCCCCGCTGGTGGGGCAAAAGGTAGTGCAGTTGCCGCACTCGTTACAAAAATCACCCAGGTTAATAATCTGAAACTTCTGGGCAACCTTTACTTTTTCAACATTTTCGATACGGACATTTTTCCCGGAACCCACGGCCTGCTGCACGCTAAATTCAATCGGCGCCATGCGAAAGCCTATATTGGCCCGATTGGGGCAAACCGTCGTGCAAATATTACAAATCACGTCACATTGGAGGCAGCGTCGGGCTTCCTCCTGCGCGGACACCTCGTCCAGGGTTTGTGTCACCAGATTAAAATTATGCCGCCGGTCCACGTCAATTTCAGGCATCGGCGGCCCGAAAACACGCCGGGCTTGGGCGATTTGCAGGGTTTTCACATCGGAATTGCGAT
Organism: Desulfobacterales bacterium; assembly: GCA_050053555.1. Classification (GTDB taxonomy): domain Bacteria; phylum Desulfobacterota; class Desulfobacteria; order Desulfobacterales; family JAHEIW01; genus JAHEIW01. Next base: position 3,970 of record JASFTL010000233.1, on the reverse strand, counting down.
CGGTTTTGCCGGCCGGAAGCTCAAATTGGACGGCCGCCCGCCGCCTGATGGTTTCAGCCACACGCTTGCCGTCGCCAATGGCTCTGATCAAAGTGGAGGCACCGCGCACGGCATCACCGCCGGCAAACACATTGGGCAGCTGGGTTTCAAACGTGTCGGGATCGGAATGCAACTCTTTTTCCGGAAAAAAATCCAGCTCTACGCGCTGACCGATGGCGGAGATAACGCTGTCCACCTCGATTTCAAATTCGGTACCCTCGATTTTAATGGGCCGCGGTCGGCCACTGGCATCGGTTTCGCCCAGCTCCATTTTGAAGCAGACGTTGGATTTCACCCGTCCATCTTCCACCAGGAGGCATTCCGGTGCGGTGAGCTCGATCAATTCGATACCTTCAGCGAGTGTGGCTTGAATCTCTTCAAAATCAGCCGGCATTTCCTCCCGGGTGCGACGATACACGATACTTACCCGGCCGTCGGGACCCACCAGCCGATTGGCGGTTCGCGCCGCATCCATGGCCGAATTGCCGCCACCGATCACCACCACATTTCTGCCCAGCTCCGGCGGCTGTTTGCGGTTTGCGGCCCTTAAAAAACTGATCTGGTCGTATACGCCCGGTGCATCTTCACCGGGAATACCCAGATTCAATCCGCTTTGAGCGCCAACTGCAATATAGATATATTGATAGGTATTTCTCAGCGCTTCAAACCGTTTCAGGTTGATTTTCGAGCCGTAATGAACCTTAACCCCCAGGGCAACAATACCCTCTATGTCTTTTTTCAGGCTTTCGTCATCCAGGCGAAAGCTGGGGATGCCGTCAGCAGCCATACCGCCGGGGATATCCTTGGTTTCGTAAACGTCCACCGCAAATCCGTCCAGTGACAGAAAATAAGCGCAGGCCAGTCCGGATGGGCCGGCGCCGATGATTGCCACTTTGAGTCCATTGAGAGCTGCCGCGTGACGCGGCATGACTTGACCCTGCTTGCGGGCGATGAACCGCTTAATCTCTCTAATCAAAAGGGGGGTATCATAATTCATACGGGTGCATTTGTACTGGCACAGATGATCACACACCATGCCCTGCATGTTGGGAAAGGGATTGGTTTCCAAAATGACATCCATGGCCTTCTGGTAATTGCCCATAGACGTGTAGTGCATATAACCGGGGATATCCTGACTGACCGGACAGGTGGACACACACGGCGCTTTTACACAATCAAATGTGGTGAGCTCGCGCGGGGTTTTAATATTTTCATAGGGAAAATTAGATTTTTGATAGGTCTTATCGGCCACCACCTCCGCCGTATAGGTTTGAAGGTTTTTCAATGCCGCCCGAGCCAAATCCTGGGTTTGGGCCTCAGCCGTAATAAACGCATCTAAAGAATCCGCGCCGGCTTCCGCAAGGCGTTTTGAGATTTCCTCCAGATACTGGCCCAGGCGTCCGTAACCGCCGGGCTTTAAGATATCCGAACAGACGGTTACCGGTCGCAATTTGCAAGCCAGAACATCGGCCACATTGAAGCAATCGGTTCCGGCTGAAAAGCTGATATCCAGTTGGCCGCTAAATTCATTTTGCAGGCAAGCGGCCAGATGAATACTGATCGGATGAAGGGCGCGCCCGCTCATGTACACCGTTTGTTCGTTCTCGGGCAGGTTCTGATGACGATTTGTCGTTTCCAGCGTATTGGTCAGCTTCAGATTAAACTCAACGCCCGCTTTAGCCGCACGGGCCCGCAAAGATTCGATCAATGCAACACCGGCTTCGTATTTCAAATCATGTTCAAAAGCTAAATCCGGCACTTCCACATCAAAGCCCATTTCATCGTTCAGGATACGTCGCAGCTTTTGGGGGCCCAGCAGCGTCGGATTTAATTTGATGGTGGTGTGCAGCTTGCGCTCTTCGACCAAATAGCGCCCGATTTTTTCGATCTCATCGGGCGGGCAACCGTGCATGGTGGACAGGGTGATATTGTCTGCGATCCTTTCGGGAATATCTAAATCCCTGACGCGTGGATAAAACTTGGCCAGCGTATCGACCTTAGCGGCTTTTTCAGCTGTACAGTCGGTCATTTTCTCCAGAAACGTTTGGACGTTTCGATTGCGGATGCCTTCCAGATTGTAGCCGACACTCATATTAAAGATAAAGCCCGGAGAGCCGGGTTCGCCCCAGCCGAATTTGTCCTTAAGAATGTGCAGGACGATCCAGGCGTTAAGGTATTCATTAAAAGACTGATCCAGTTTGAGTTCCTGGGACCATTCGCAATTATAGCCCTCATCTGTCATGTCGATACAGGGTTTGGCCACTTCCAGTTCATCCAGGGTTTGGACCGTTTTGAGCTCCAAATACCGGGCACCGGTCAGCCAGGCACTGATAATATTCTGGGAAAGCTGAGTGTGCGGACCTGCGGCCACACCGATCGGCGTCTCCAGAGTCTGGCCGTAACGCTGCATTTTAAAAGCATCGCCGCTCTGCGGTATGAAAAAAAGTTCTTTGGGTATCCCGAAGATCTGCCCCTGTTTTTCTTCTTCCAAGATCCATCGCAACAGTTTGTCTATCGGACAGCAAGTGAATTTGTCACTCATGGGCACGCCTCATTGATTGAATATTTTCGATTGAAGATTGAATATTTAAGGTCCGCCTCCGGCGCATCAATAATAAAAAATTTTACGAATAATGACGGAACGAAGCGACACCCACAGATATTCAATGATCAATATTAAATTATCATTGTACCCCTGGTCGGGCTTGATTAACCAACTGAGACAATTTCTCGGCCGGATTCTGAAATTTACTCAGCCAGATCATGGCGGCAATAATGTAAGGCTTGTATCCGGCCTGCGTGTACTGCGGCACCCGGTAGCGCTCGAAGACCGAAGCAGCCACTTCGCCTCTTTCGCAACTGACACCACTGATGTCGGCCGGCAAACAGTGCATATACAGAGCCTGACCTTTACGGGTAATTTGCATCAGCTTTTCGGTGCATTCCCAATCGATGTATTTTTTGTTGATTTCCAGGCAGCGCTTTTCAAGCGCTTGGAGTCCCTGCCGATCACCGCCCTGCAGCAACCGGGTTCGTTCTTCCATCACGCTGTACGGCGCCCAGCTTTTCGGATAAACGACGTCAGCGTCTTTGAATGCCTCTTCCATGCTCATCACCCGAGTGAACGATCCGCCGGACTGCTCGCTGTTTGTTTGCGCAACACCTACTACCTCCGGCATCAGATTATACCCTTCAGGATGAGCCAGCACAACGTTCATCCCAAACCGGGTCATCAGACCGATAATGCCCTGGGGAACCGATAGCGGTTTGCCATAGGAAGGTGAATAGGCCCAGCTCATGGCAATTTTTTTTCCCCTGAGTTTTTCCACCCCGCCGAAATAATGAATTAGATGAAGGGCATCTGACATCGTCTGGGTAGGATGATCGATATCGCACTGCAGGTTGACCAATGTGGGTCGCTGCGGCAGCACGCCTTCCTGATATCCTTGATCGACTGCCCGGGCGACTTCTTGCATGTAAGTGTGGCCCTCACCCAGATAAATGTCATCACGGATACCGATGACCTCAGCCAGAAACGAAATCATATTCGCCGTCTCCCGTATGGTTTCACCGTGGGCAATCTGTGATTTTTCCTCATCAAGTTCTTGAATCGCCAATCCGAGTAAATTGCAGGCACCGGCAAAACTGAAGCGGGTGCGGGTGGATTGGTCCCTGAAAATAGAAATCGCTAATCCGGTTTCGAATGTTCGGCAGGAAATATTATTCTGGCGCACGGCCTTTAAAATTTCCGCCGTCTGTAAGGTAGCCGAAATTTCATCTTCAGATTTATCCCAGGTGAGCAGAAAATCGTTCAGGTACATTCCATCGCATTTTTTTTTGGACAGGGATTCGATTCGATTTATGATTTCGTTCTTATCCATTATGTTGAAACCCCCAAATTTAATTGAATATTTTAGATTGAACATTGAAT
>JASFTL010000232.1:0-6374 GCA_050053555.1 Desulfobacterales bacterium | reverse complement strand
TGCCGACGATATCGACTTCCTGAAAGGCGTCGTTGCCGATTAACTGGGTCGGCACCTGGCCGGTGAAGATAACCATTGGTATCGAGTCCATGTAAGCTGAGGCGATGCCGGTAACTGTATTGGTTGCTCCCGGGCCGGAGGTCACCAGGCATACCCCGGTTTTTCCGCCGGCGCGTGCATAGCCATCGGCTGCATGAACGGCTCCCTGTTCATGTCTGACCAATATATGATGAATATCCGTCTTGGCCAGCTCATCATAAATATCGATGACCGCCCCTCCCGGAAATCCGAAGATGGTGTCGACACCCTCTTCTTTTAGTACTTCCATCATGATCTGAGCGCCGGTTAGTTTCATTTTTCGCACCTCTTTAAAAATTTGAAAGGATTACATCCCCTTTGGCTGCTGCGATATTTTACAGCAAAAAAAAAACCGTTACCGGCCCTGAGGCTGATAACGGATTTTATTTTGATTTGAACGATACGGTCAGGCCATTATCAACCCTTTTGCTCGCGGCGGAGGATAATTATTCCGCTGACGAGTACGACAATAAGGCTAATAAGGTTGCTAATGGCGATAATTTTATACATGGTCATCCGTTAACATTAGGATTATGCTACTGTGTAGCAGGCAGAAAAAATATTGTCAAGCATTTTTAAAAAACCGGCATCAGAGATTTTTGCGATAGCCGCACTCAACCTTGGCACACGTTAAAAAAGCACCTTCCTTTTTAGTCGTTTTTTCAAGCAGTATTTTGGCGCCGCACTCCGGGCATTGCCTGGCCACCGGTTTGTCCCAGGTGGCGAACTCACATTTTGGAAATCGGCTGCAGCCGTAAAATATTTTGCCGCGCTTTGATTTTCGTTCAACAATTTCTCCATCACAATCTTCCTGCGGGCAATTTACGCCGATTTTACTGTTGGCACCATTGGAATTTAATGATTGGGTGCTTTTGCAATCCGGATAGGCGCTGCATGCTAGAAATTCTCCATATCGACCGCGTTTAATGGTCATTCGGCTGCCGCATTTATCACAAAATTTATCAACGACTTCATCGTTTGACGGTTCAATTGCCTGGATATTTCCTTTTTCATCACGGGTATAATCTCTGGAGTAGCTGCAGTCCGGGTAGCCGCTACAAGCAAGGAAATGTCCGTTTTTGCCAACTTTTATGTGTAACGGTTTCCCGCATTCAGGACAATTGAGGCCGGTGGGCATTCCAACGCCTTTGACACTGAGCATGCCTTCGGATGCAGCCTCCAAATCCCTTTTAAAAGGATTATAAAATTGGGTCAAAATTTCCGCAGATTCGACTTCCAAAGACTCAACGCGGTCCAGATTTTCTTCCATTCGAGCGGTAAATTCCACATCAAAGATGTCCGGAAAATTCTCCACCAGCAGATCGTTTACGATAAATCCCAGTTCGCTGGGTCTAAAATATCTGTTTTGCAGATCGGCATATTCTTTCTCTCGAAGGGTCGATAATATGCTAGCGTAGGTACTGGGCCGGCCGATCCCGTTTTCTTCCAGCTCTTTTACCAGCGAAGCCTCTGAAAATCTGGGCGGCGGTAAAGTGAAATGCTGTTTGGGCTCCAATTGCAGCAGCTTCAATACCAAGCCTTCCGAAAGCTCGGGAAGCACCGGCTTTTTCTTCTGGTCCTTATTTGCAATTTCATCGTCGATCGACATGTAAAGGGCCATAAAGCCCGGAAATTTGACGGTTGATCCGCTGGCGGCAAACTGATAGGAGCCGGCTTCTATCGTTACAGAGATCTGATTGATCTGAGCCTGTGCCATCTGAGAGGCTACAAATCTTTGCCAGATGAGGCGGTACAAAGCCAGTTGATCTTTCGATAAATACGGGGTCATCTCTTCAGGAGTGTGAATGACCGAAGTCGGGCGGATCGCTTCATGTGCGTCCTGGGCTTTTTTACGATTTTTAAAAAACCGCGGCCGTTCCAGTGCGTAGGCATCACCAAATCTATCACGGATCAGTCCAAGGGCTTCATCCGCTGCTTCTTTGGCGATACGCGTGGAATCGGTGCGCATATAGGTGATCAGTCCAACGGGTTCGCCAGGACCGAGCTCAATGCCTTCGTAGAGTTGTTGGGCAATCAGCATGGTCTTCTTAGCCGAAAATCTTAATTTTCGAATCGCATCCTGTTGCAGCTTGCTTGTCGTAAAAGGCGGCAATGGATTCTTGCGGGTCGTCTTTTTGTCTATTTTCTTGACAACGAATTTTTCGCCGTCAAGGTCCCCTAATATCGTCCTGGCTTTTTCTTCATTTGGGATTTTGATTTTTTCATTATTTTTCTTGGCTAACTTTGCAGTAAAGGGGGGAGGGGAGTCACCTTCGAGGTGAGCGGTGACGGACCAGTATTCCTGGGGTTCAAAAGCCTGGATAGCGCGTTCTCGCTCGCAAATAATTCGCAGGGCAACTGATTGGACACGTCCGGCACTTAAACCGCCTTTTACCTTACGCCATAACAGCGGCGAGATCTGATAGCCCACCAGCCGATCGAGAATCCTGCGGGCCTGCTGGGCTTCATATTTCGGGCGGTCAAGGCTATCGGGAGTAGCCATTGCTTTCTGGATGGCATCTTTGGTCAATTCATGGAAAAGGACACGGTAAAATTTGCGGCCCTTTTTTTTGAGCACTTCGGAAGTATGCCATGCGATGGCTTCGCCTTCGCGATCCGGATCCGGCGCCAAATAAATATGGGCGGCATCTCCGGCCGCCTGTTTTAGCTCTTTTATTATTTTTTTCTTTGCGGGAATATTATTATACTTGGGTTTAAAACCATTTTCGATATCGATCCCCATTTCTTTATTGGGAAGATCTTTAAGGTGTCCCACAGTTGCAGCAACATTATAGGATTTGCCCAGGTATTTTTTGAGTGTTCTTACTTTTGTGGGCGACTCCACAACGACAAGCGGTTTGGTCACGATTTCTCCTGATTTTCTCGTTTGACGAATTTCGATGATTTTGTTTGTGAAATATTTTAATCGGGCATTCGGTTTGAATTCTTAAATATTTTTTTAATCATGTTCGATATCCTCACCCGCATGGGGTTGGTTTTCGCATCAGATCTTATTAGACGATGGGACCGTTTTCCTTGTGGCTCCCAAACGCTTTATATTACCTAATTTAATCTTCAACAGCCGGTGAGCAAGTCGACCGGCATGTTTTGGCTTTGAATTTAATTCAACGCAAATCGTTTTCCGGGCAACTGGTTGACCATTCCGTTGAGTTCTAATTGTAACAGTATGCTCAAAAGTTTACCAGGTTCGATCGTCGTTTTACGAACGATCATGTCAATATGCTCAGGATAAGGGCTGAGGACCTTGTATACGGCAAGTTCTTCCGGGGTCAGCAAGGATAAGCTTTCAGTCCTACTGATTTGATCCTCATGTTTTGTTTGCTTCGGCGCATCGATAAAGGCAGTGAGCTCCTCAAGAACATCTTGTGCGTTTTCGACCAGCTTTGCTCCCTGTTTGATCAGTGTATGCGTTCCGGTGCTTTTAAAAGATTGAATGCTTCCCGGAACCGCAAACACTTCTCGATTCTGCTCGGCCGCCAGTCGCGCGGTGATCAGAGATCCGCTTTTTTTGGTTGCTTCTACGACAACGGTCCCTATGCTCATTCCGCTGATGATCCTGTTGCGGATGGGAAAATGATGGGCATCCGGTTCCGTATTGAGTGAAAATTCTGTGATGACGGCACCGCTTTCGCAAATTCGCTTAAACAGGTTTCGATTTTCAGCTGGATAGATTTTTTCCAGACCACTTCCCAGCACCGCAACGGTCTTGCCCCTTCCCGCCAGGGCGCCCTCATGGGCGGCTGTATCAATCCCGATGGCCATACCACTGACGATATTGATATGAAACGCACATAGATCCGCGCACAGCTTTTGCGTCGTTGAAATTCCGTAGCCGGTAGCATTGCGTGAACCGACAACGGCAATATTTTTTGGAGACCCTTCCAGATTTCCGGAAACATACAAAAAGGGCGGTGGATCAGGGATTTCCCGCAGAAGGGGCGGATAATCAGGATCCGCAAAGGTCGTGACACGATGCCCTTTTTGATTGATTTGGTCCAGCTCCCGTCTGACGCTGTCCGGTGTCCGGAAATTTTGTATGGCTTCAGCCTGGCGAATCGATATGCCCTCGACCTGAATCAACTCCTCCTTGGGTGCCTGAAAAACCATCTCCGGCAGTTTAAAGCGGTCTAACAAACGCTTGAACAGATGATTGCCGATTCCCGGAACGTTTTTCAGGCAAAACCAGGGCAAAAGTTTACGCATCTCATCCATAGGCCTTCCCGTGTTCAGGGTTCAGCGTTCAAGGTTGTTTTCTCTTATTAACGTTCAAAGGTTCAGGATCCAGCGTTCAAGGTTGTCCAAACCCTGACCCGCTGAACCGCTGAACCTCTGAACGCTTGCCTGTTTATTTTAGTTCGCGATACTGTGGCGGCTTTATCGATGGCGACTGAAATATTGGGTGTATTATTTGCCGCGACTTTGCCAGGCCAGCAATATGGGACTGGCCACATAAATCGATGAATAGGTTCCCACCAGGACACCGACAATTAGGGCGAAAGCAAAGTCGTGGATGATGCCGCCGCCCAGAACAAAGAGCGTTACTACCACCATCAATGTGGTGAGCGAAGTCAAAATCGTTCTGCTCAGCGTTTCATTGATACTTCGGTTGACGATAAATTCTAAGGGCTTCCGATGATGTTTTCTTGAGTTTTCCCGAATGCGGTCAAATACGATGATGGTATCGTTTAATGAATATCCGATAATCGTAAGCAATGCGGCAATGATTGGAAGCGTGAATTCTTTGTCAAGTATGGAAAAAATACCTACCGTTATTATGACGTCGTGGATTAACGCCACAATGGCACCCATGGCAAATTTTAGCTCCAGAAACCAGAAAATGATCAACGTCACCAACAAAGCTGCGCCGATCAGAAAAGGGATGCTCACATTAAATAAGTTAAAGATGTAAACAGCTCCAATCAGAGCAGCAGCGACCACCCCGCTCAAGATCCATTTAAGCTCAAAACGGCCAGATATGTAAATCGTTATAAAAAGCAATGCATAAAACATGGCAAACAAGGCCTTTTTCTTTAAGTCTTCTCCGACTTGAGGGCCGACCATTTCGACCCGGCGGATATCCACCTGATCCCCGGTTGATGATGCCAGCGCTTTTTTAATATCCAACGTAAATCCCTCGCCACCTCCATAGGCGCCTTCGGTTCGAATGAGAAACTCATTATCGGAACGCTCGCCAAATTGTTGGACAGATGATTTGCTCAGACCCACTGACTCAAGACCGGATTTAATATCATCTATGGGAGTTGCCGAGGTAAATTTTATCTGTATGAGGGTCCCACCGGCAAAATCGATGCCCAAATTGGGGCCTTTGTGAATGATGAGCGACACAAAGCTGATGGCGATACATGTAATGGATAAATAAAAGGCGATATTTTTTTTGCCGATAAAATTGATGTTGGTCTCAGTTTTTATAAACCGCATGAGGCTTCCTTTTTCTTTATCGTTTTAATATGCAGAGGGGCAGCAATGAACCATTTCGCCGTTTGATGAACTTCTTTTCATATGCTCAATGTCTTTATTTTGCGGCCGGTGAGTATATAATCAAATATTAACCGTGACATGACCAGTGCCGTAAACAGGCTGGCAATTACGCCTAAACTCAAGGTTACTGCAAATCCCTTAATCGGTCCGGTCCCGAATTGAAAAAGCACCACGGCGGCAATCAGTGTGGTGACATTGGCATCCAGAATGGTCAATGTTGCACGATCATAGCCGGCGTCAATGGCGGCGCGTGGTGTGCGCCCGATTGTCAATTCCTCTCGAATGCGCTCAAAAATGATGACGTTCGCATCGACCGCCATTCCGATGGTTAGGATAATTCCAGCGATCCCTGGAAGCGTTAAAGTGGCCCTAAAACCGGCCAGGCCCCCGGCAATCAGGACAATGTTTAATATAAGCGCCAGGTCGGCGATTATACCGGCCCCTTTGTAGTAAACGACCATGAACAAAACAACCAGGATGCCACCGATGCACATGGAAACAAGTCCTTTTTGGATGGAGTCCGCACCGAGTGATGGACCAACGGTGCGTTCTTCCAGAATGTTGACCGGTGCCGGCAGCGCACCCGCGCGCAATACGATGGCGAGATCTTTGGCTTCATCCAGGGTGAAGTTGCCGGTAATGCGCGCCTGCCCACCAGCAATCTTTTCTTGAATGACGGGTGCCGATGCAATGGTGTCATCCAGCACGATGGCCAGCCGCTTATTTACATTGTCGCCCGTGATGCGTTCAAAAACCCGCGCGCCCTTTTTGTCAAA
>JASFTL010000231.1:0-6390 GCA_050053555.1 Desulfobacterales bacterium | reverse complement strand
AATTTATGAGAAATTGGATGTTAGCGATGCCCTGGTAGCAGAATTGAAGAAGAGCAATGTGGTGATTCGAAAAAATGAAAAAGTAAAAGAAATTTCCGGCGACACCGGTGTTAGGGAGATTATCTTGGAAGATGGGACAAAAATTCCTGTGGCCGGCGTTTTTATTGAGCTGGGTGCCAGGGGTGTTATGGAACTGGCCACACATATCGGCATTCAATTTGACGATGAAATGAAATATATTGAAACCAATAAAAAAATGGAAACCAATGTGCCGGGGGTTTTTGCTGCCGGTGATATCTGCGGTCCTCCCTGGCAGATGGCCAAGGCGGTGGGGGAGGGCTGCATCGCCGGAATTGCCGCCGCCGATTATGCCAAAAAGATGCGCAAGTCCAAGTAAAGCGGTTTGCCGGTTAAGCCCGTTGAGCCTGAAATTTGTTTAAATTAACCGCAGACCCACGCAGACGAACGCAGACATTTTAACCGAGCGACCTGCTCGGCTAAAAAATGCAATCGCTTCGCGATAAAAACCACCTAGGGCATAAATTAAAAATAAACTCGTTTCAAAATGCTTAGGTTTTGGTTCAGGGCCCCGCATAAATGCGGGATTTCACATCTGATTTTATAAAAATTAAGGAGCTCAACAAGCGCGAGGAACAGATTCTAAAAATACTAAACCGGCTTTTAAGGCATTAGATCTTGTTCGAGGGCAAGGCTTGAGCCGCTTCAAAAGTGGAGCGTACACGATAGTACGTGAGCATTTTGAAGCGGCTTATAACGCAGCCATCGGGCAAGAGATGAGGTCTTAAAGGCCGGTTTTAGGTGGCTTGCTTGGCATAGCGCAGCTTGATGTTTTGGGCTGCTTTGCGGGCGGCTTCTGCCTGTGATGTTTTTGCGCCTGACAGTTTATCCAGGAATGCTTCGGATCTGGATGTGCCAATTTTTCCCAAAGTGGCTATGGCAGCCGAGAGGATGGATTTCTGGTGGGGGGCTGAAGATTTTTTGAGCCGTTGAAAGATTCCCTTTTTTTGGCCACTGATCATCTGAGCGGTGTCCAAAATAACGTCCTCTATCGCCTGGATGTTTTTAATATTGGCCATTGTCCCCAGCGCCCTGATGATATTCGAAATTTTTCGGGAGTGAATGGCTGCTGCCTGCGGTTCTTCCGGAATTTCGGCTTTTATCATCCCAATCAGTTTTGCAACAGAAGACTCAGAAAGATGTGAAAATTCACCCAGCGCGCTTGTCGCCCGCCACAGGACCTTGTCATCGGGATCATCTAAAGCGCTGATGACCAGTTGCTCAGCGTCGCTGGCCTTTAATGTAAGCAGTGTGTGTAAGGCCTCGTCCCTTACCCGGGGATGGGCATGGGAGACAAAGTTGCGCGCCCGATCGATTCCTTTTTGACCTTTGCCCATAAATCTCAGAATCATCAACGCATTTCGCAATAAATACCAGGGTTGTTCAGGATTCTTTAAAGCCTTCAGGACCCACTGCCGGGCCATTTCACCTCGCTGAATTAGAGCATCCGTGGCTGCTTTGCGGGCCTGGCGATCATCACATTCGCTGAGAACTTTGCTTAAGATCTCAATTCCCTGCGGTCCTAATAAATCGGCAATCTCATTAATGATCATGCGCTCGGATTCTTCCGCTTTTTCATATGCGGCTACCAGGTCCTTAGTCAATTTTTTATACATAAATCGTTGTGGATTGGGTGATAAATTGCTTTCTTTTGAAAACACTTCATTTTCTTTGCCGGCTTTTGCAGCCGCTTTGGTGAGCAAAAGGGCAATTTTCCAATCATTGTTTTCTAAAAGAGTCGATATAACTCTGCGGCAAAATTTCATTAGAACTGCGGCATCATCAGGAGTCTCAGCGTGCAGAATTCTGTAAACATAGGCAGGCACGTGCGCTTGAACGTCTCTGGCCATTTTGATGGTATTGACCAAATATTGCACATCCGGTGGTAGTTCTTCGAAAGTCAGGACCTCATTTAAATAAAGCTGCTCCAGAAAATGCTGTGCACCGCTGACATCCTCCATGACCAATCGACGAACGACCCATTTAAGAATTCGTCTGACACCGTCAACACGTCTGACCAATACTGGATTGTCCAAGTCCTGAGCGTGCCGTTCCCGCAAATGATTGAGTTCTTCAAAAATAAACTGAGATGTGGGCAACAGTGTATTTAACGGAAAGGCCTCGATGATGACCTGCTCGATGTCCTGCGCCTCAATGCTGTCAACATGTTTGGCGATGATGTAACAGTTGATGATCAGATCTTTCAGAAATTGGGGGTGTCTGAGGGGCCGGATGATATCCTGGATGATCTGAAGCTTCAGCGTTCGAATTTTCTCATCAGAATCGCTCTGGAACATCGGTAGTACTTTTAGGTCTTTGGCCAGGCGTTGGATCGCCATTTCAACCCGCCACGGCAGGTTTAACTCCAGCATGATCAGGTCATCCATAAAAACCGTAGATATTTCGGTAATCCCATGCTCAGCTAAGGCATTGGACAGCATTTCTCCAATTCTATCGCCTTTACCGCTGTCGGCTTTGGGGTCGCTCATAATATCCACAAAATTTTCAAAGTGTTCGAGGCTGATATCATTCTTTATGGCAAAACTAACCAGTCCTTTACGCTTGAAATATTCTCTTAATTTGGGAACGAATAGCTCAGACATGCCCGTACCCACCAGCGTTCGGACGTTAACCGGTTCCTCCAAGATTCCAGTGATCAGGATATCGACTTGTTCGCGGCTTTCCTGTTTGGTAATCATGATCTCTCTGGAGTCACCCAGGCAGTTTTGGAACTTTTCATATAAACCCTGCTTAGCCCCTTTTGAGCCGGGGTGATCCGAAGAATAATAGCCACTGCGCAACATGGCTTTTGTCAGGTCCATGAGGAAATCGCCTGATGGCTTGACTTTTTTGCGTTCTTCTAGCGTCAGATCCTTTTTTTCAGTGGTCGGTGCGACAGTGATTTCAGGTGCGGTTGTGTCCTCTCTAACAACCTCCTCCTGAGCGATTGCGTCCCGAAGCCATTCCAGGGTCAGCTCGGCATCACCTTCGTCCTGAAGCGTTATATCGTCCAGGCCCTTCAGGTCATCGTCAGGCTGCTGTGAAATTGAGACCGTATCGACTAAAGGTTCAGTTGCGGCAATCGGTTCTTCTGTTTTGCTTGAGGATGGTTGATCTTCTGGAGCTTCTTTATCAGCCGTCGCCTGCGTTAGTCCCAGCATATTATGATATATTTTATTTGTGCCCAATGTCGAACCCAGCTCCTTCAAAATCGACTCCGGCCCGCCCAGTACTGCAAGCAACATCCCGGTGGGTTTCTGAAATTGCGCGGCGATTTTTTCATCAATGATTTTAACGACCACCCCCGTGACGGTGAATACATTTTCGATTTCAGGAACCGTAAAATTTAAAACGATGGTGGTTTTTAAGGGCAGGAAGTTTTTGGATGGAAGGAATATCTTCCCCTTTTTTAGCAGGGCGTAATCTTTGCTGAATCGCTCGGCAGAGCGATAGTTTAATTTGATGGCTTTTTTTTCCAATTTTTAAAATGGTATAAGGTATATGCCAGAAAATACTATATTTCCTAATAATTATAGTTAAATTGCTCAAAAATGTCAAAAATTCAGCGGAATCTGCATCCGATAAGGTCCCAAACTTATTAGAATCATTTATAAAGTTTGTCCCCCTGCTTTTATAAGGAAAAAGTGACCGACTTTGGTTTTAAGGTTCTCAGAAGCCTCTCATTTTACGGATATATTAGATGATGTTGATTGAGTGGATACAATTCAGCATTTTATTTTTGCTTTGGTAGTGTTATTCTTCACAAAATATCAGCCACCGAAAACGTGGTCTTGGAATCCATTTCAAAAATGCTTTAAGGCAGGGGCGTTATAGATCCGGGCCTCGCGCAAAGGCGCAAAGACGCCAGGGGTTTTTAAGGTTTTATTTATAATTCTTTGCGACTTAGCGGCCCACGCCCGCCATGCGAGCAAGGCGAGGCGGGCGGGTTTGCGTGAGCAATAACATAAAAAAGGAATTCTGAAATGACCCCCAAGAAAATTCCAGAGAGAAGAGATATCCCGGATGAACACAAATGGGATCTGATGTCATTATTTATTTCAGATGAAGATTGGGATAAATTGTTCGACGAAGTTGAAAGCCAAATCAATACCTACACCGGTTATAAGGGTCGTTTGAATGAATCACTTAAGGTTTTCAAGGAGGCCATTGATTTTCATCTTTCACTGACTCGCAAACTGGAAAGAATTTACACCTATGCCCATTTAAAAAGCGATGAAGATAAATCCAATCAGTTCTACGAAGGGCTTCATCAACGCGCCGTCAGTTTACATACTCGGGCTTCGGAATCCGCAAGCTTTATGATCCCCGAGATTCAGTCGATACCGGACGATCAAATAAACTCCTTTCTGGCCGATGATTCGATTGCGGAATATCGGTTTTATCTTGAAAAAATTTTGCGGTACAAACCGCATACTCGCAGCGAAACGGTCGAGCACGTTCTGGCCATGAGCCGGGAAATAGCAAGTGCGCCCACTCTGATTTTTGGACAGCTGGACAATGTTGATTTAAATTTCGGCATCCTTGAAGATGAAAGCGGAAAAGAAATCGAGTTAAGCCACGGTAATTTCAGCACGTTTTTAATCAGCGCGAACAGAAAGATTCGTAAAAAGGCTTTTTTTCAATACTATCACGCTTACGAGGCACATAAACATACACTGGCGGCTACTTTAGCGCATTCCCTCAAAAAGGACCTTTTTTATTCAAGAGTTCGTAATTTCGATAACTGTAAAACAGCTGCTTTATTTGGCGACAATATACCTGAAACGGTTTATGACAACTTGATCAAAACCGTTAAAAACAATCTGACCTCTTTTTTCAAATACATGGGTTTTCGTAAACAGACACTTGATTTATCAGACCTTCACTTTTATGATACCTATGTGCCGATCGTCAGCGATGTCACTTTTGACATCCCGTACGAAGAGGCTGTCGAAATAAGCATCCAGGCGATGCGCCGCCTGGGTAAAAAGTATATAAACGTACTACAGGAAGGCCTGCTGGGTGGCTGGGTGGATCGGTATGAAAACCGGGGTAAACGAAGCGGTGCTTACTCTTCGGGCTGTTATGACTCATCTCCCTATATTCTGCTTAATTATGAGAATCAGAATATCAACAGCGTTTATACGCTGCTGCACGAGGGTGGACACTCGATGCACTCATTTTATGCCAACAAACATCAACCCTATGCAGATCATGATTATACCATTTTTGTCGCCGAGGTGGCCTCCACTTTTAATGAGAATCTACTGAGCCGATATCTTTTAGAGCATTATAAAAACGATCCCTTAAAAACAGTATATCTTCTCAATCGGGAAATCGACAATATACGGGCCACGCTTTTCCGGCAGACCATGTTCGCCGAATTTGAAAAGATCACCCACAGCACCGTTGAAGCCAATGCGCCTCTGACCCTTGATGTCATTATCGATACTTATCAGGACCTGCTGGAAATATATTTCGGCGATACGCTGGTTTTGGATCCCGAGTTAAGCTTGGAATGTTTGAGAATTCCGCATTTTTATTCCGCATTTTATGTCTATAAATATGCGACGGGGATTTCTGCGGCCATTGCTCTTGCCGATGTGGTCTTTAATCAAGGCCAACCCGCTAGAGATGCGTATCTGAATTTTCTTAAATTGGGTGGCAGCAAATTTCCCTTGGAAGCGCTTGTTGATGCCGGTGTGGATATGCGGTCTCCGGAACCGATTCAACGATCGATTAAATACTTTTCAGACCTGGTCGATCGGCTTATCGATGCGTATCAGGAACTCTAACCATAGGAAGGCTGGAAAGCGATAAGGCTAGGGTGCTATGAGGCTGAATGCGTGCCGTCGAGCCTTGCAGCATGCCAGCTTTCAAATCGAGTGTGAGGTATTCATGGATTATAAAGCTATTATTGTAGGAGCCGGTCCTGCCGGAATTTTTGGGGCATTGACTCTGGCCGATCAGGGCATCGAACCGGTTCTTTTGCTTGAACTCGGCAAAGACCTTAGGGAGCGCAAACGTCGCAATTCAAATGATATGCTTTGCGGATGGGGGGGGGCCGGTGCCTATAGTGACGGAAAATTGACATTATCCCCAGAGGTGGGAGGATTACTGGGAGAATATCTGGAACCGGAATCGCTAAGTCAGATTCTTAAGACAGCCGACGAAATCTGGGTTAAACACGGCGCACCGGAAGTTATATTTGGTGAGTCATCACCCAAGTTGGAAGATTTGGCGGATCGCGCTCGTCTAGCTGATTTGGTGCTAATTCCCTCGCGCATTCGGCACATCGGGACGGAGAACTGT
>JASFTL010000230.1:0-6447 GCA_050053555.1 Desulfobacterales bacterium | reverse complement strand
GACATGGGCTATGTCGACGAGGATGGCTTTTTGTATTTAGTTGACCGCAAAAAGGATATGATCATTTCCGGTGGTGTCAATGTTTACCCGCGGGATATCGAAGAAATTGTCGTCCAGCATCCGGATGTAAAGGAGGTTGCCGTGTTTGGTATCCCGCATGAAAAATGGGGTGAGACGCCCATCGCTGCGGTAACTCTGCTTAAGTCTGAAAGCATCACCGCCGAAGCGCTTAAGGATTGGATCAATGCGCGCGTTGCCGCAAAATTTCAGCGGGTCAGTGAAGTCGTCGTCATGGAGGATTTTCCACGCAATGTGGCTGGTAAAATTCTCAAGCGCGTCATGCGCGAACCGTATTGGAAAGATCAGACGTCAAAGGTTTGATCGCAGCGAATCTTGAGCCAATCGCATCTACAGTTAGGATATGGCCAGTATTCATCATTCGCATTGATCATTGTAACCCTAGCCTGGGGGCAGATTTAATCTGCCTGCACAAAAAAAGGAGGATTCCATGAAAGCCAAACATTTGAAGATTATCATCCCGATTTTTGCCATTTTATTTTTTGTCTCGCTGTCCCAGGCCGCCGATACCATTCGGATCGGCTGGACAGCTGACATGCCGGGTATCGGAGCGACGTTTTATGAATCGCAAAAAAAGGCCATCGAGCTGTTTATCGCAGAGAAAAATGCCGCCGGTGGTGTCTTGGGGAAAAAATTGGAACTCGTCATCCGGGACTCCAAACTCAAACCGGATGTCGGTGCGACGGTGGCCAGGGAATTGATCCTCAGTGAGAAATGTGATTTTCTGATCGGACCGACCAGCAGCGGCGTCGCATTGGCTGTTACCAAAGTGGCCAAAGAGTTTAAGAAGATCGTATATTTCCATACCTCCAATACCGAAAAATTGACCACCACCGATTTTCATCCCTATATGTTTCAGGTGGTGCCCAATACCGGGATCGAAGGTCGCGGCATTACCATGTTTCTTTCCCAGAAACCTTACAAGCGTTATTGCTTCATCGGGCCTGATTATGCCTATGCCCACACCCAGTGGGATTCATTCAAGAAGAATCTTGGCAAACTGAATCCGGATGCCCAAATCTTGGAGGCGGTTTGGACCAAGCTCGGGGAAACCAATTATGCACCTTACATTCCTACCTTAATCGCCAGAAAACCTGAAATTATTTATACCAATCTCTGGGGAGGCGGTTTGAGCAGTTTTATCAAGCAGGCCAAACCCTATGGTCTTTTCAAAAATGCCAGTATTACCTCATTGTATGATCTGGACCTGCTGCGGGCTACCGGCTTAGATATGCCCGAAGGTCTGCTGGGCTATTCCCGCTGTCCGTTTTATGCAATTGACACGGACACGATGAAAGCATTTGTCGGCAAGTATAATTCCAAATACAATGAATGGCCTTCTGATTGGGCCTGTATGGCTTACGATGGACTTATTGCCTTGACCACGGCAATTGAAAAGGCCGGCAGCATCGATTCCGATCAAGTATCAAAAGCCATCGAAGGTCTCAAGTTTAATTCACTGAGGGGTCCCAGATACATCCGGGCCGAAGACCACATGGCCAATGTGGGGCTCTACGTGGGCTACACCGCCAAAGATTCTAAATATAAGGATTTTTTGATCCTGAAAGATGTGGTAGAAGTGCCTGCCGAAAAGGTCTGGCTGTCATTGGATGAGGTTAAAGAATTGCAGCCGAAGTAATTGGATCAATCGGGGATTCGTTTTTAGGGCCTTGGGTATCCCAGAAACGAATCCCTTTTGAACGATTTTCCAGGCAAGAGCGGGTACGCAACAGCACAGGTGACGTATGAGCATTGAATTCTTTCTGTTTATTCTGATTAACGGCCTCAGCCAGGGGATGGTTCTTTTCATTGTGGCCTCGGGTCTTTCACTGGTTTTTGGTGTATTGCGGGTGATAAATTTTGCCCATGGGTCCTTGTATATGATCGGGGCTTTTCTGGCTTTTTCCCTGAGCACCCTTTTGCCGACCGGCTCCATGCTGTCTTTTCTCGTGTTGATGCTTCTGGTGCCACCGGCAATTGCACTGATCGGTCTGGGTTTAGAAATTCCCCTTTTTCGCCGTATCTATGAAAAGGAACATCTGCTGCAGCTTTTACTGACCTATGCGGTGCTGCTGATTCTTGATGATGCCTGCCGCTTGATCTGGGGCGGAGATATCCGCAATGTGGCCCGCCCTGAACTGCTGGCCGGATCGATTGAATTCCATGGCATGTTTTTGCCCACTTATAATGTTTTTATTCTTATCATCGGACCGATTATCGCCATTGGTTTATGGTTTTTACTATATCGCACCCGGGCTGGGAATCTGATTCGAGCGGCGGTTTCGCACGCGGATATGGTGGGTGCTTTGGGTGTCAATGTCTCGCGGGTCATGACCGGTACATTTATGTTAGGATGTGGGTTGGCCGGACTCGGGGGTGTTTTAATGTCCGCGCTTGCCAATATTGACCTGGGCATCGGTATGGAGAAGATCATCGAATGTTTTGCGGTGGTGGTTATCGGCGGTTTGGGCAGTATTGGCGGTGCTCTGCTGGCATCTTTGATCCTCGGAGTAGGGGTCTCGCTTATCCAACTGCCCCTCAGCCGGGCAGCCATTGTTTTTCCTTATTTTGCGATGGCGCTTATTCTTATTATCAGACCCTGGGGGCTGTTTGGCAAACCGGAACGCTAATTAGTGCTATCCTTTGAAACACTATAATTTTCGGATGGGCACTAATTACTCAATTGAGAAGGTTTCGATGGAAAATACACGGCAAGCAAAAACAAATTGGATCATCGGCGCTGCAGCTATCCTGGCCTTATTCATTCTTCCTTTTGTCCTGGCCCGGTTCGGCAAAACCGGACAATTCTGGATTTGGGTTTCCACAGAAATGATAATCATGGCGCTGTTTGCGACCAGTCTTAATCTGGTCCTTGGATTTGGGGGCATGGTCAGTTTTGGTCATGCCGCATTTTTTGGTGTGGGAGCCTATACGGTGGCGCTCTTGATGAAAAAAGCCGGGATTAACTTGCTGGTTGCTTTGATCGCAGCACCGTGCCTGGCGGCGGTGGCGGCCGCAATCATCGGATGGTTTTGTGTTCGCTTGATCGGCCTTTATTTTGCC
Source organism: Desulfobacterales bacterium (assembly GCA_050053555.1). Classification (GTDB taxonomy): domain Bacteria; phylum Desulfobacterota; class Desulfobacteria; order Desulfobacterales; family JAHEIW01; genus JAHEIW01. The sequence goes on along the minus strand of JASFTL010000230.1, from coordinate 3,306 downwards.
ATTTTGACGCTGGCATTCGGGCAATTGCTTTATATGATTGTTTTCCAATGGTATACCTTTACCGGAGGAGATGACGGGATTCACGGAATTCCCAAACCGGAATTTTTGGGCCCCGCCAATTACTATCTGCTGTGTCTGATCATTTTTCTTATTTGCTTTTTGGTAATGCGCATGATCGTGAATTCTTCCTTCGGTTTATCCATCAGGATCATTCGCGAAAATCTGGATCGAGCGAAATTTATTGGCATTAACGTCAGGCGTTACCAGTTGGTTAATTTCATTGTGGCCGGCTTCTTCGCGGGAATCGCCGGAGGCCTTTTCACCGAATTGAACCGCTTCGCGCAGACCGAGTTTTTACATTGGAGTCGCTCCGGGGATGCCATTTTCGCCTGCCTGGTGGGCGGGATGTATTCGTTTATTGGACCGACAATAGGCTCCACCGTGTTGATATTTCTTCACATTTTCCTTCAGCAGCTTCATCAGAGCCTGGTCGAAATATGGGCCTTGATCCTGGGATTTATTCTGCTCGCTGTGGTGCTGTTTGCACCCGAGGGTCTGGTCGGACTTTTCCAAAAAGCAATAAAGAAGACCGAATCTTGACGGGTAATTTAGAGGGCAAGCTGATATGGCGCACGATATTCTTAAATTAGAAAATATAGTTAAATCATTTAATGGCAATACGGTTATCAGCAACGTCTCGCTTGCCATTCGCGCAGGAGAACTCAGCGCGATTATCGGACCGAATGGTGCCGGAAAGACCACGCTTTTTAATTTAATTACCGGTTATCACCTGCCCAACAGCGGCGGCGTTTTTTTTGAAGATCAGCAGATTAACGGTATGCAACCGTTTGATATCGTGCGGCTGGGCATTGCCCGGGCTTTTCAGATCACCAATATTTTTCCGAAACTTTCGGTTCTTGAAAATATCGTCGCTACCGTTATCACCCATCAGAAAGGCAATCTCAATTTTTTTACACCAACACGCAAACTGCACAGTGTTTATGAACGTGCCTACCAAATCCTGGACGACGTCGGCCTGGCGGACAGAGCCCATCGGGTAAGCGGAACCCTGGCCCATGGCAATCAGAAGATTTTAGATATCGCGGTTGCCCTGGCAATGGAGCCCAAACTGTTGCTGCTGGATGAGCCGACTGCCGGTATGAGCCCAGAGGAACGCTGGCAGACCGTCGAGCTGATTCAAAAACTCTGGAAGCAATTAAACATTACCATGGTCTTTATCGAGCATGACATGGATATTGTCTTTGGTATATCTCAAAAAGTAAGAGTGCTTTGCTACGGCACCATGCTGGCTGAGGGAACCCCGCAAGAAATATCCAAAAATGAAAAAGTCATTGAGGCTTACCTGGGAGAAGAAGTAGACTAATGGAACTCACCGTTGAAAGCATTAACACATACTATGGACTGAGCCATATCCTTTTTGATGTTTCGCTTGCGGTTCAAAAAGGAGAAGTGGTCGTTTTGCTCGGGCGCAACGGTGCGGGCAAGACCACGACATTGCTCAGCATTATGGGGCTGAATCCACCCCGGTCAGGAAAGGTGTCCTATCAAGGAAAAGATATCACCGGACTTGCGCCTTATAAAATTGCCCGCATGGGTATTGGATATGTACCTGAAGACCGACGCATCTTTCCGGATTTAACAGTAGCCGGCAACCTGGACGTTGGGCTCCAATCATCCAAGGGTAAATCCAGGAAATGGACCCCTGACCGTATTTTTCAATTGTTTCCTATTTTAAAAGATTTTTCAAACCGTCATGGGGGCACCTTGAGCGGGGGTGAACAACAGATGTTAACGATTGCACGTTCCTTGATGGGGGATCCCGAATTTTTATTGCTCGATGAACCCTCTGAAGGTTTGGCACCGATTATCGTAAGAGCGCTGGGCGAATTTATTAAGGTGATTAAAAATGAGGGGCTAACGGTGCTGCTCTCAGAACAAAATACCAAATTTGCCCTGAAACATGCCGATCGTGCCTATATCGTCGATAATGGCGCTATTAAATTTGAGGGCAGTATATCCGAACTCGAACAGAACGAAGAAATTAAAAAGCGGTACCTCGCTGTATAAACCTTCCTTTTTTATCTACAACCAACGTCCTCCGGCACGACTGGCTAAACCGAAGGAGGGAAACACATGGGTTCAAAACGTCTTTTGAAAGATAAAATCATCCTCATTGTCGACGATGAGCCGGATGTTTTAGATACGGTTGCTGAGCAGCTTGATATGTGCCAGATTTATAAGGCCAAAGATTATGATTCGGCCTTGCAGCTGCTGGCCAGTTACACCTTTGATATCGTAATCCTTGATATTATGGGTGTCGAAGGGTTTGAGCTTCTCAAACATTCGGTATCCAGGGGATTTCCGACCGTCATGCTGACGGCCCATGCACTGACACCGGAGGCTCTGAAAAAATCGATCAAACTCGGTGCCGTGTCTTTCCTTCCTAAAGAAAAAATGCCTGAAATTGAATTTTACTTAGAAGACGTTGTTTTGGGTGGTGGTGCCTCCATCTGGGCGAAACTTTTTGACAAACTCGAATCTTTTTTTAGCAAACGCTTTGGACCGGATTGGAAAGAACGCGACGCATTTTTCAGAGAGTTTGGAAATGAGTTGAAAGGAAATCCAACAGAATCATCCTAGCCGGCACAGAACAGTGTGCCCAAGTGAAAGGAGGCAGGCAAATGAAAAGCATGTCTAAAGCCATTGTTTTTGCGGCACTGGCCCTGTTGCTGGTTTCATTACCAGCCGTGGCTGCAGAGCCGATCAAGATTGCCAATATTGAGGCCTTAAGTGGTCCATTCGAGCAGTTTGGCAACCAGGCTCGCGTCGGATTTCAGCTGGGAATGGAGTACTATACCAAAGGTTCTATGAAGCTTATCGGCCGTCCGGTTGAAATCATTGTAAAGGACTCTCAGATCAAACCGGCCATTGGCAAGCAACTCCTGACCGAAGCCTATAAAGATGACAAGGTTGACCTTGCCGTGGGTCCCACATCATCTGCGGTGGCCATGGCGATGCTGCCGGTGCCGCTGGAGTTCAAGAAAATCTTGGTGGTCGAACCGGCGGTATCTGATACCATCACCGGCAAAGACAGCAATCGCTATGTTTTCAAAACCTCACGTAATTCCTCCCACGATGCCATTGGAAACGCCCTGGTCTTAGCCAGGCCGGGAGTGTCTGTTGCCACGGTGGCACAGGATTATACCTTTGGGCGCACCTTTGTTGAGAAATACAAAAAGGCTTGCGAGGCCAAGGGCGCCAAGGTCGTTATCGAGGAGTTTCTGC
>JASFTL010000229.1:0-6455 GCA_050053555.1 Desulfobacterales bacterium | reverse complement strand
TTTATATATTTTTGAAGCGCTTTATCCACATCCGCGGGCAGATCCGGTGCCTCATAGCCTGCCAGAATTTCTTTATACTTATTATGGGCGGTTTGCATGCACGGGTAGGATCCGTTGGTCTGCCAGGTGACAAAGTCGTCGCGGTTGGATAAGCGCGGTTGGTAAAATTCGGCTCTAAAATGGTCGTAGGTGTGATCTTTGTCCAGAAAGTGGCCACCGGGCCCCACCTCTTTGATTACATCCAGAGCCAGAGTATCCGGGTTGACCTCAATACCTCTATGGATTCTTTTTACCATCCCGCACATTTCATCGTCGATGATGAACTTCTCATAGGACATGCAGTTAAAGGACTCCAGAATGCCGGCGCTGTGCAGCACAAAATTTGTTCCGCAGGCCTGGGCCATTGAAAGACTCATCATGGATTCATAGGCCGCCTGGGCATCAGGTAATTTCGCATCGCAAACCGCCCCACCGCTTCGGACCGGCAACTTGTAATAACGGGCCATCTGAGCCGTCGCCGCCGTATTGAGGGCCATTTCAGGCGAGCCGATACTCAATGTGCCGTTGCGCATCTCGGTGTTGGAAGAGGCGCCACCGAAGATGACCGGCGTGCCCTCGCGCAGCAGCTGGACCAATACAATTCCAGCCAGAACCTCGGCGTTCTGGAGGGCCAGGTTACCGGCCAGCGTTACCGGCCCTGTCGCCCCGGCGATTGCCAATGATGCGATAAGCGGTGGTTGACCGGCGGCAGCATATTCCATCAGGGCTCCCAACATCCTGGCGTCGTATTTCAGAGGTGTCAGCGGTCCGATGACACCCATAATGCCGGGGGCGGACTCGATTTGATCCCGGCCGCCGAAGAGGATGGCCGCCATTTGAATACATTCCCTGGCGGCCCGGTCGCCCATGGAGCTGCCCATAATACATTTATCCGAATATTTCACGGCGGTATATATCATTTGAGCATGGCGGGTCTCATAGGGTGTATCGGTGGGTTCAACGACCGTACCGCTTAATATATCCTGGTTGGCGCTGGCACCGGTTAATTTGACAAAATTTTCAAAATCCTTCAGCGTTGCTGAGCGTCTGCCGTTTTCAAGATCGGTAACAAAAGCAGCGCCGTAACCGGGGGCAAAGACCGTCTTGCTGCCACCGACAAGCAGATTGTTTTGCGGGTTGCGAGCATGCAGGGTAAAGCGGCGCGGCGCTTTTTTAATTTGTGTTTCGACCAGCCGGGGCGGGAAAAAGACGCGCTGGCCGTCGACCTTGGCACCCCCTTTTTTGAGCACCTCCAGGGCCGGTGGATGGCCAAAATCCAATCCGATTTGTTCCAGAATCCGCAAAGAAGCTTCATGAATCTTCTCCACCTGATTTCTGGTCAGAATTTCAAAACGGTGCATTGCGATTATCCTTCCAGCAAAATTCTAAAAGTGGTTTCAAAACCTCAGATCAGGTTTAAAGGCACGATGTCCCGTGCAATGGAAGCGGAACGTAAACGCGGAGTGCACAACCATTTCAATGCGCGGGACAACAAAGCCATTGGGCATCAGATGGGGTTTTGGAACCACTTCTAAGAACTATTATCGATAAAAAAGGATGTTTAAGTCAAGCGAAAAAGACTGGGATCTCCGGCGCCAACAAATAGCATTATTCTGCAGAAAATCTTGACAAGTAATATTACCTGTAATATGTATTAAGGTTACATAATATGAAAGGTAATATTTATGAAACCATTGCATTTTTCGATCACCATAAACCTCTCGCTCAGGCTGAAGGAAGATAAAGCCAGCATCAACATCGAAAATGTCAATTTAGTGCCGGCGGTCGTTTCATTGCCGGTACGTTTAGATTCGCGGAACAGAGCAGCAACGCCCAGGACTGAGAAAAAAACCATCCATGAGATCATCCTGCAGACCGCCAAAAAGTATGTGCTGGATTCCGGCCAGAACGAGTTCACCGGCGCGAAGCTTTTCAACCTATCCCTTGTGCAACATCCCAGCTTAAAAAGAAACACGTTTGCAGCGCGGGTCATTGCCGCAGCACCCAATCACCCCTCCCACCGGCATTCCTCGAATCGCAGGGATTATTTTACCTACCTGGGCAAGGGTTCCTACAAACTCAACCAAAAGTATCTGGGTATTCCTGCAGAGCAGATAATGCATCCTTCGGACCGGGTTCGGGAACATGTCAAGCGAAAATATGTCGATCCTGCCAAAAAGGCGGGCAAAAAGAGCTTGTCCATACGGGCCGGCGACATTCACAGGGAGCTCGGATTCTTAAGGCGCATCCCGGTCGTCTGCTCGGCGCTCAGATCCCAAAAATTCCAAAAAAAATGTAATATCAAACTTGCTTATATCGACGGCCACAACAATACCACCACCGCCAAATTTACCTATCGGCTAAAAAAAGATTAATCCATCACAACTCATCCACTGCGCTTGGCGGGCGATCCGGTAGGACAGCTCATCACGATTCTTTTCCGCGAATCTCGCCGCATTTTGGTCGATATCCACAATTTAGCCTTCATGTGGGTTGGGTAGACTTAATACAATCCTGGATAGAAAAGTAGGTTTCGCAACACAAAGTAAAAACGTGAAGAGATATTGCAAAGTGCTTAAGATATGCTTATTAAAATGATCAATTCATATGGTTATCTCATTGAGGTCAGAATTTCCGCAGCAATTCAACGATAGATTGATGCCCCTTTTGAGAAGCTAATTGCAAGGGTGTTACTCCTTCATTATTTTTAGCTTTCACATCTGCGCCTTTATCAATAAGGAGTTCGACGGCCTTCTTTTGACCGGCTAAAGCAGCCGCGTGCAACGGCGCCATGCCGTATTTGCTTCTAGCATTGATAACAGCGCCATTGTTGATGAGTAGCACCAATGTCTTAATGCTGCCTGATAGGGCTGATACATGCAAGGGGGTCACACCATCTTCATCTTTCGCATTGATGTTGGCATCATTGTCAATTAACAGCGCAACGGTCTCTTTGTGACCGCTCCAGGCAGCCGCATGCAGCGGAGTCAATTTGCGCGCATTTCTGCAATTAACATCGGCACCTTCTGCGATAAGCAGTGAAGTTATCTCTTGATAGCCCCTCACAGCAGCGATATGCAATGGTGTCTCACCGGATTTATCTTTGGCATTGACATCAGTTCCTGACGCAACCAGGGCCTTGACGGTGATGATATCATCCTTTTTGATGGCTTCAAAGAAGGACACCTGTGAAGGTCGCTTTTTTTTAATTAATTTCGCTCGGGTTTGATCATCTAAATATCCGGTCACCGGCAATCCATTATCCCGTTGAAAACGCTTTATGGCCGATGTTGTTTTCTTTCCCCATATTCCATCAGGTGCGCCTGAATCGTACCCCAACTCTTTGAGTTTTTTTTGCACCTGATAAACGTCATGATTGTTTGATTCAGCAATTTCAGCCATTAATAGGCTTGCACAGAGAATAATTAAAATGGGTGTCGTAATGTTTTTCATTTAAAGAATTACTGGATTTCGGATCTTATTTATTTCAGTATCGCATGACATAACGGATGAAAATCACAACTAACAGAGCGAACAACACTGCCCAGAAAAATGCACTCAGGGTCACGTATGTCGCTTTTTCCAGCTTCCTTCCCTGTGCGATTTCCTCCAGCTTGTCAAGTGTTTCATGGCGTCCATGGGGTGGCTTACGTGGTCCAAACAGTGTCACAAAAATCGCAAAAATCAATCCGATAGCCAAAAAAGGCATCCAGCGCATCTCTCCAAATGCAGGTCCAAATGGCTGAAGCCAGATCCCACCGGCCCATGTGGCCATGAGAATAATCAAAAAAAACCATGTAAAACCAGTTCGTTCGCCTCTGCTTCGTGTTGTCAGCGCAAAGGTCACACTTAAGATGGTCGCAATAATTAAGGCAACCAAGAATTCTTTAATAACTATTCCGTGCATCAACTCGTTCCCACATGCATGAGTATTTCCACATCCGCCATTTTGATATCTTTTTTTTCAAAAGGCAGCTTCTTGACATCCCTAACGTTCATCGAGGCTTTTTTTAGTGAGGTTGCATATTGACTGATAACTTCTTGAGACCATATAGATACCAGCTGTCGCTCATCGTCGCTTAAGTTAATCAAAGCGGCTATTCTTTTTTTTCACAATCGCTTAAGAAGATTTTCAAGCTGAAGAGATAATTCTTTAGTTCTAATTAAGCTGACTTTTCTCTTCTTATTTTTCTTCGTTTTTGACTTCATTTTAATTGAATCCTTTAGAAATAATTCGAAAATCAAACTGCCTTTCGCGAATTTACCACGGTTTGCGACCATTTTCAGATAGTCAGCTTAAATTTCACTCATTTTATTTTTAACAATCTAAATTATATAAAACACATCTGTTTAGTGAATACATTATTTTCAGTATATTCGGCGTCCGGAAGCCGTATTTTAGAGCCGTATCGATCCTGATTGCACATTATTGGAATGGTCAACATCAACCTTCATTCTATTTTTATTCTCAAGACAATATCAGCTCATTTTTTTGTAATACAGGCTTTCAAACTAAAATATACATAAATTATTGTATTTACATTTCATAATGAGTGTTGAAAAATTCATGAACATAACTCGGCTGACAGAAGCCAGGAGCGGTAAAACAGCTATCTCAAGGAAAAAGGCGGCAGAAGCGACAATATTGGTATAATCCTGCCGGGGGTTGGTGGGCTGATTCTGCAACCACAACAAAATAAAATTCGACCAATGAAAAACTGCCTACAAAATGAAACAGATGTTGCTTTCAGTAAATTAGAAAGCCTCTTAAAAGATTTTAAGAGGAAAGGTCCTTCTACACTTAATGACATGAACGAAAAAGAGCAAAAGGCTGTAATTAGTTGGTCTAATAATGTCACACGGCAATACACGAATTTAATTGATAATGATCTATCCAATGTTAAAGACATTGAAGACTTGCCATATCCCAAGGAGGATATCAAACTTGCTATTAAAATACTATTGCCTATTTACATCTCTAAAGGACCGCTAAACATGGTAAAAAAAATAAAATTAGCCTACCAAGAGCTCGGCTCGTTTCAGCAATTTGATCCAGGCGATAAGACAAGAATTCAGAGATCGAAAATCTCCAAAGATACGAATTCTTCAAAAAAGATACGGGAGAACCTAACTATCTACGATGAATACCTGAAATTATCCATTTCAGAAAGAAAAGGCTTATTTCAGGAAATTGAAAATTATATCGATGATTTGAAATATGTGATTCAAAAGGCAACTTGAACAAAAAATCCATATCGGTACATCAGGCTGGCGTTATGCGCATTGGCGAGGTCCATTTTATCCCGAGGCGCTTTCCAGATGAAAGAAATTTTTTGCTATTTTGATAATGATGAAGCTGGATATGCCGTGAACAATGCGTTGAAGCTGCAAAACATAATTAACTCTTAAAATCAGATGCTGGGTGATAGATCCGGCAAAATTAGAGGTTTTTCAGAAATTCGCAGCAGTAGAGCTAAAAAAATAAAAGGCAATAAGTGGCAGCTAAAAAATCCTGATACTGGAAACAATGTAGTATTAACAATTAAATATGAACAGGAGAAAAAAATAGAAATAACCAAGACTGCATCATACATTTCCCCCTAAGCTCATGGTCTCCTTGTATGGAAGATCTGGTCTTGGTCATTGCGATTGAATTCATTTCAAAGGCCAATCCACGCAAACCGACGTTCCTTTTCCCCTTTTTGATCTAATATCGATTGAACCGCCAAAAAGTTCAGTTCGCTCTCTAATACTCTGCAGACCCAACCCACGTTCAGGGCTGTCCGCTGGAAGTGCTTCGTGTATATCAAATCCTTTTCCGTTATCTTCAATCGTCAACTCAATTGTTCGTTTGCTCTTTTTTAAGCTCAGATTTACGGTGTCCGCCCCACTGTGTTTGGCAACATTGTTTAGAGCTTCTTGAAGTATCCGAAAAATTAATATCTTTAATGATCCAGGCACATCATGTTCATCTATCTCAAAATTGCTTGTGATGTGAATATCAGAATAAATCGCCTTGAATTCCCGGCAAATCCCCTGTATCGCCGCAAAAAGTCCTAAATCATCTAATATCGATGGATGTAAGTGTTTGGTAATCCTTTGGGTCTCTTCAATTGTATCCTGAACAATGGAAAGGACATCTTTCAGTGAAGTTTTCAATGTATCCGGAACATTTTCCAAATCGGAAATTATTTTTTCCAAACTGTATTTTATACCGGTTAATTTTCCGCCAATGCTGTCATGAAGATCCTGAGATACAATCTTTCTTTCCCTCTCTTGGGCGTTGATTAGTCGTGAGGACAGGTCTCGCAGTGCTTTTTCCGCATGCTTTCGTGCACTGATATCGGCCACAGACATTAATTGGCCTCTTTTGTTTCCTTTGCTATCTGTAAGTGTAGCGCTTAAGACCAAACCCC
>JASFTL010000228.1:0-6457 GCA_050053555.1 Desulfobacterales bacterium | reverse complement strand
GATGATCCACACCAACAAGAAACCGACAATGATCAGGGTAACCTTTAAGGCGATTTTCAGATAGGGTGCCTGTAAGCCTAATATTTGTTCAAGTTGAGCGTATAAAGCCGAAAGTTGATCCATTTGCTACCTCGTTTAAAAATATGGGGCCCGTTCGTTGGTCCAATCAGACGGATACTGTTTGTGATTGAATATTTTCGATTGAATATTGATTAGTCGATTCCGGTTTGTCCGGGTTAGGCTTCATCTGAAAAAAAGCTGGCTTTATAGAATTGGCGATTTAAACGTGCGATGTTGATGATGGACAACTCCTTGGGACACGCGTTTTCGCATTCGCGATGGTTGCTACAGTTGCCGAAACCGCACGCATCCATGGTTTTAACCATGCTGAGCGCACGCCTGGCGGCTTCCGGTTGGCCCTGGGGCAAAAGAGCCAGCTGGGAAATTTTGCCACTGACGAAAAGCATGGCCGATGCACTGGGACAGGCGGCCACGCAAGCACCGCATCCGATACAGGCAGCGGCATCCATCGCTTTTTCGGCAACTTCCTGAGGTATGGGAATCGCATTGCCATCCGGTGCTCCCCCGGTATTGACGGATATATATCCGCCGGCCTGGATGATGTTATCAAACGTGCTGCGGTCCACCGCCAGATCTTTGATGACCTTAAACGGCCGGGCGCGGAAGGGCTCCAACACAATGCGGTCACCGTCTGAAAATTTTCGCATGTGAAGCTGGCACAGGGTGGTTGCTTTTTGGGGACCATGGGCCCGGCCGTCGACCACGGCACCACAGGTACCGCAAATTCCCTCGCGGCAATCATTGTCAAATGCAATCGGTTCTTTGCCTTCTAACGTCAGCCGTTCGTTGACCGTGTCCAACATTTCGATAAAGGACATATGAACCGATATGTTCTGGGCAGCGATCGTTTCAAAGTGACCTTTGTCTTCAGGTCCTTGCTGGCGCCAGACGTTAAGGGTTACGGTAATCGTTTTCGGCAATTTTTTCACTTGTAACTCCTTTGCGACAGCTCCACATTTTCAAAAACCAACGGTTCTTTATGAAGTTTCGGTATCTTTTCGGAGCCATCGTATTCCCAGACCGAAACATGCGTAAAGTTTGCATCATCCCTTCGGGCTTCGCCTTCTTCTGTTTGAGATTCTTCCCGGAAATGACCGCCGCACGACTCGCTGCGATCCAAGGCATCCTGAATCATCAATTCGGCAAATTCAAGGCTGTCGGCCTGACGGCCGGCTTTTTCCAGGCTTTTATTATAATCCTTTTCGTTTCCGGGCACCAAGACGTTTTCCCAATATTCTGTGCGTAGATCTTGAATCAGCTTGAGGGCTTTTTTCAGCCCCTGTTCGTTGCGCGACATGCCGCAATAATTCCACATAATTTGTCCCAGCTCCCGGGCGAAGCTGTCGACGGTGCGATTGCCCTTAATGGACATCAGCTTGGTTAGGCCTTCATTAGCCGCTTGAGTGGCATCTGTAAAAGCCGCATGGTCAGTGGATATCGCTGATAGCTGTGTTCCGGCAAAATATCCACCGACGGTATAGGGGATGATAAAATAGCCGTCGGCCAGTCCCTGCATCAGCGCGCTGGCTCCCAGACGATTGGCGCCGTGATCCGAAAAATTGGCTTCACCCAGGACAAATAATCCCGGAATCGTACTCATCAGGTTGTAGTCGACCCACAAACCACCCATCGTGTAATGCGATGCAGGATAAATCATCATCGGCTTTTCATAGGGAGAATCATCGGTGATGAGTTCGTACATATCAAAAAGATTACCGTATTTTTTGGCGATGATTTCCTTACCGTCGCGTTTGATGGCATCGGCAAAGTCCAGATACACCGCACAGCGGGTCAGCCCCACGCCCCTGCCGGCATCGCACTGGGCTTTGGCCGCGCGTGAGGCCACATCCCGGGGCACCAGGTTACCGAAGCTGGGATACTTTTGCTCCAGATAATAATCCCGATCTTCTTCGGGGATAGCCTGAGGATCGCGGATATCGCCGGGATTGTGCGGTACCCAAACACGGCCATCATTTCTGAGGCTTTCACTCATCAGGGTCAGCTTGGATTGATGATCACCGGTATGCGGAATGCAGGTGGGATGGATCTGGGTGAAACAGGGATTGGCAAACATCGCTCCCTTTCTATAAGCGCGAAATATGGCACCGACATTGGAAGATTCAGCATTGGTAGATAGGTAATAGATATTGCCATAACCCCCGGTGGACAGCACCACCGCATCGGCGGAGTGGCTTTCCAGTTCGCCGCTGATCGAATTTCGAACCACAATGCCCCGGGCCTGCCCGTTGACGATCACCAGATCCAACATTTCCCGCCGGGGGAATATGGTGACTGTGCCGGCGCTCACCTGGCGCATCAAAGCGCTGTAGGCGCCGAGCAGCAGCTGCTGGCCGGTCTGCCCGCGGGCATAAAATGTTCGGGACACCTGGGAACCGCCAAAAGAACGGTTGGCCAGCAAGCCGCCATAATCCCGGGCGAATGGAATGCCCTGGGCAACGCAGTGGTCGATAATATTGTTGCTCAGCTGAGCCAGGCGGTACACGTTGGCTTCGCGGGCCCGAAAATCGCCCCCTTTTACGGTATCGTAGAATAGGCGCCAGACGCTGTCGCCCTCATTGGTGTAATTTTTGGCGGCATTGATTCCTCCTTGGGCCGCGATGCTGTGCGCCCGCCGGGGAGAATCCTGAATACAGAAGGTTTTGACCTGATATCCGAGCTCGGCCAGACTGGCGGAAGCGGAGCCGCCTGCCAGTCCGGTCCCGACCACGATGATTTCAAACTTTCGTTTGTTGGCCGGGTTGACCAATTTCAATTCAAAACGGTGTCGGTCCCATTTCTCGGCCATGGGGCCTGCAGGGATCTTGGCTTCAAGCGCCATCGTGTTTCCTTTCATCGGAAGAAGGTATTCGTTATCTGTTAATGGCGTTTTTAAACAAAAACTGCCAAATGATGTAATTTCCAACTTCGAATAACCATTAACCAATAACATTCAATTGAGCGTCAAACGCTCAATTGAAGAGCTATCCCACTGACCATATATAAATCGGCAATAGACCGAAGCCAAAGCCGAACATCAGGCTCACAACGACGCTCAACACCATAATCAGCGGCATGTACCTGGGGTGATTGACTCCAATTGTCTGAAAGGCACTCCAAAATCCATGGCGGATATGCAATGCCAATACAATCATCGCCAAAACGTAAACAGTCATATAAATCGGATTGGCAAAAGCCGTAGAAACAATCTCAAAAATCGTCTGCTGGCTCTTATCCACAAAGCTGAAATTAATCAGATGAAAAATGACAAATGCCAGAAGCATAAATCCTGTGTAGGGCATCCAAGAGGAGCTCAATGTGCGTCCTCCGGCCCGCTTGTCCATTTTATAAGGCACAGATCTTGCTTTCAAATTCTGCACAAAAAGGATGATGCCGATGGTTATGTGAATAAGGGCAAGCGCCAGCAAGCCGATCTCGAAAATCGTCAGGACTATACCCAGCGAGTGAAGCTTTTCAGCGTATGCGTTGAATGCCGCGCCGCTTTTATAGAGGGTAAGGTTCCCGGCCAGGTGGGCACACAGAAAGCCGAAGAAGCTCAGGCCGGTAATCGCCATCAGCAGCTTTTTGCCGATGGATGAGCCAAAAGTGCTTATCAGCCAGCTCATATTGACCTCCAGTGTATACATTTACCGACATAAGTGTATACTTTTACACACTAATGCTATTTTAAAAAGGTATATTTTTAATAATTTATAAAGTCAGTGTCAATATAATTGTTGAGCCACCAATCGTCTCGGTTGGTCTCCATAATACGCTGTGCTATTTTTTTTGAGATTTCTGTTTTTAGTCGAGTGAGTACAGGCGGCAGCCACTTATCAGGGGGAGCATATCCAATATCCGATAGATATTTTAACTCCAGAATTAGAGATAGCTGATCGGCATCATGGGCCAATTTGGCTTCGAGTGAGCGACCCTCATTGAACTCACCGATAAGGTCAGCAATCGATCCGCCAAAAGGAAAGCCTTCAGTCGTATCTTTGACCGCTTTGGTCTCGTTTGCTGTGACGTATGTTTTATGCACTGTATTCAGATCGCCGATTCGGGCTTCGGGAAGATCATGCACCAGGCACATGGTGATCAATTTGAGCGCATCGATCTCGGGTTCTAACTGTGCCATTACGTAGGCAATAAATGTGGCACTAAACGTATGTTCTGCTATGGATTCTTTGCCGCAACCGAGAAAATGAAATCCCGACCGCGGAATTTTTTTGAGCATATTCGCTTCAAAGAGCAAATTGGCTATATTCTTCATAATAGCTCCTTACGTATCGTAATTTAGGGGTGCAATGGCCCACATCTAATGATTACGGATGTCCGTCATTGGGTTCAAAGGCTCAGGGTTTTACGGCTGGCTTCTCGCTTCTGGCTGCTGGCCGGCAAACAGAGAAAAGATAATAGATATCAGCGGGTTGTTCGCTGATCTCAAGCTTCAGTCGCTGATCTCTGTCCTCTGTTTTCAGTTCTCTTACCTCTGACCTGCGATATCTGACACCATATTGAGGGAGCCCGTTAAACGCAACACTAAATTTATGCCCGAACGTAATGTTCAAACATGTTGACACCCCATTTATTTTCATTATACTTTACATAGTTTAGCCAGGAGAGCGTCATTCCAACTTATTTTTGCCGCAACAATTGGGCTTCTGTTAAACGTGGTCTTTTCTGAGTACCTAAACCAAAATGCTGAAATGGAGAGAATTTTATGGGTATAGCTCAGCTTGATATCGTCAATATGATCAGTAATGCGGGGCCCATGGTCCAGTTTGTCATGCTGCTGCTGCTATTTTTTTCAATTTTGTCCTGGGCAATCATTCTCATTAAATATCGCTATATCAGAAGGGCCTACAGAGAATCAGCCGAGTTCACCGATTTTTTCTGGAAAAGCAGGGACTTATCAAATGCCTTTGCCAAGGCAAAGCAGCTTCACGGAAGTCCACTGGCACGAATTTTCAGGATTGGCTATGTAGAACTGAAGAAGATGAGCCAGTCTGCCGCTCCCGCGAGTTCGCCAGTAAATAAACCCGCAGGAAGCCAAAATATGCCCTTGGATGACAGGTTTACCGGAACGGACAATATTAAGCGTGCTTTGCGACGAGCGATATCAACAGAGATGACGCGCATGACCCAGATGATTCCTTTTTTGGCGACAACCGGAAATACAGCGCCCTTTATTGGCTTGTTTGGAACGGTCTGGGGAATTATGAATTCCTTTGTGGGCATTGGTCAAAAAGGCTCCGCCAACCTTGCGGTTGTGGCACCCGGTATTTCTGAAGCGCTGGTCGCAACCGCTGCAGGTCTGGCCGCCGCCATTCCGGCGGTCATCGCCTACAATTTTTTTATGAGCAAAATACGCGTTGTTGAATCTGAGCTACAAAGCTTCTCAGCGGATTTGCTGAACATCATCGAGCGGGATATCCTGCGCACAGAAAGGAGAAGATCATGACCGCTGGAGAAAATAGCAGTCAGCTCATGTCCGACATCAACGTAACGCCCTTTGTTGATGTGATGCTGGTTCTTTTGGTTATTTTTATGGTTACCGCACCGATGATGATGCAAGGCGTGGATGTATCGTTGCCCGAAGCCACTGCCGAACCCCTGGAGTCCGAAAAAGAGCATCTGATCATCACCATCAATACCCAGAATCAAGTTTTTATCAATGACTTTCAGGTAACGGTCGACGGTCTTGCAGAAAAGTTGGGAAAAATCCTGGAAGGCCGCTCCGATCGGGAAGTATTTTTAAAAGCAGATAAAGCCATCTCCTATGGCACGGTGGTTCATGTTATGGCTGAAATCAAGGCCGCCGGAGTGGAAAAACTGGGTATGGTCACCGAGCCAGAGGTCTTTGAAGCCGAAAGCAAAAAGAAAAAGCCAACATCTAAAAAATAATGAGAGATACCAAACAGGCTTACACCCAACGATACCACGGGAAAGATACCCATTCCCAATCGATGATATTTCCTTTGGGTATCTCCTTTCTGTTTCATTTGGTGGTCATCGGGGCGTTAATTTTTATGCCGGACTTTGGCTCCGGCTCAAGGTTTCGAGCTGGGGTGGTAAACGTTAGCCTTGTTTCTTTACCGGCAGCTGGACCGGATTCCGGTGGGCCACCTGCCGCGGCCATAAAGACCAAACCGGTGGAAAAAAAACCGCCGCAGAAGCCAGCGGTAAAGGTTCCGGAACCCAAGCCGGTTCCGGTTGTCAAAAAGCCTCCCAAAGCGGTCTCGCTGGCGCCCAAAAAGGCAAAAATTAAAAAATCGCTGAAGAAAAAGACCCTCGATCGCGAAAAAATTATCGACAGTGCCATCGAACGCATTGAAAAAAAAGTTGAAAAAACCAAAACCGATTCGGTGGCTGCGGC
>JASFTL010000227.1:0-6509 GCA_050053555.1 Desulfobacterales bacterium | reverse complement strand
GATGGCTGCCCCCACACCGGTAAGCAGTGTGCCCGGTATAAACAGACAGATCCCGGCAGCGTATATCAGGCTGAATATCACCGGCGCCCACATGCCGACCATATCTAAATAGCGACCTAAAAAATCGGCGGTAAGATACTGCTTTAGCGGCGTGAAGCGCACCAGCAGGATCGCGCCGATAATAAATGCCGCCAGGATTAACGCTTTTAAAATCCCTTTTTTGCGGTTATTCACCGTGTGTTGGATGACTTCTTCCATATCCAGCTCCGTGTCCCTGGCATCTGGCTCCTGGTCTCCATCCCTTGATGTTGTGTGCCGGGGTTTTAACATTTGCGTAGTATCACCTGTAATTTGCAGCTGAGCTTGTTATGGTCAAGTATTATCATTTAAAATCTGTTTTGTCGCTTGCAAATATCGATATCTATCTTCGAGCTTACTCGCCTGTCAACTGCTTTGCTAACAGCAAATTCCCAAATGATAGCAGCCGGAGGCCAGAAGCAAGTCGCCAGAAACCAGCAGCCACATTTAATTATTATTGTTTGAAATTTGAACTGCTATGTTATTTGCTCAATCGCTTTTGGCCCTCTAGTGCCGGCTTCATAAAAGTGAAGTAATTCGGCCTGATCATCACAGGCCTCACAACGATCTAATATGGGCATCAGAAACTTCCAACAAAGTTCAACACCATCCTGACGCCAGAACAGCATTTGATCCCCCAGCATGCAGTCGATCAAGGCCCTGGAATAGGCATCCAGGATGGGCCCGTCGGAATTTTGTTGATAGTGAAAATCCATCGTGACGCTGCGCAGGCAAACAACCGCGCCGGGGTTTTTGGTTTGAAACGTCATCGTTATTTTTTCTTCCGGGTAAATGCCCAGAATAAGTCGGTTGGCCGGAATCGTCTCTCCCAATGTATGCCGAAACATTGAATGCGGTACGCTTTTAAACTGGATGGCAATTTCGGTTAATTTTTGATCGAGGCGCTTGCCGGAGGTTAGATAAAAGGGGACACCCTGCCAGCGCCAGTTGTCCACATATACTTTCATCAGGGCAAAGGTGGGCGTAAGAGAGTTTTCATCTACACCGGATTCGTCTCGATAAGCGGGAACCGGTTTTCCATCGACGGTGCCTGCCGCATATTGCCCCAGTACCAGGTTTTCCGTGAGGTTTTCAACCTGGAAAGGTCTTAAGGCGCGAAACACTTTGGTCTTTTCGTCTCTGACATGATCGGCTTCGAAACGCGACGGCGGCTCCATGGCTGTTAAAGCCAGCAGTTGCATCATGTGGTTCTGGAACATGTCCCTTAAAACCCCTGATTGTTCATAATAACCGGCACGATGTTCGACACCCAGTTCTTCGATGGCGGTGATGGCGATATAATCCACGTAGCGTCGATTCCATATGGGCTCAAACTGTGAGTTGGCGAAGCGCAGCATTAACACATTTTGTACTGTTTCTTTGGCCAGGTAATGATCGATCCTGAAGATTTGATGTTCGTCGAAATCCCGGCTCAGGCTTTTGTCCAAATCGACGGCTGTTTTTAGATCCGTGCCGAAAGGTTTTTCTACGACAATTCGTGACCAGCCGTTGCCGTTCTGTTGTTCATCTGCCAGGCCGACCTGGCCGATCAGATGAGCAGCAGATTTGTAAACCGATGGCGGCAGGGCCATGTAAAAAATTCGGTTACCGAGAGTTTTATACTGTTGATCCAGATCGCGTAATGCCTGCGCCAGGCGTTTAAAAGATTCCAGATCTGCAAAATCGGCGTAGCGATAATGGAGCGCTTTGGCAAAATCCGGCCAGCGGGATTCATCGTAGACGCCGGCCTTTTTTAACGCCGCTTTCATGTTGGCCCTGAATTCCTTTCCGCCGAGGTCCATATGACTGGTGCCTACAATCAAGAAAGGATCCGGCAGGCCAGCATTTAAATACAGGTTAAACAGCTCCGGCATCAGCTTGCGCGACGTTAAATCACCGGTTGCTCCCAAGATGATGATGGTGCAAGGTTCACTGGGTTCTGGCATGACGCAATCCTGCGGAGCCAGCCCCAAATTCGGTGCGCGTACCGTTGCCATTGCATCTTCGACTATATTGGGATCAGTGTTTTGCCTTTCCATGACAATCTCCTTGAAATAAGCCTTTGAGCCTCAATACATCCGCAGATTTAACAGATTTCCTTATAATTTAATTTTTTTAATCTATGTTAATCGGCGTAATCTGCGGATAATAATATCTATAATTTCAATCCAACAAAATCGAAGGATGTTGAAACTTAAGTTTTGCTTCGGCTCATTTTTCTTTCGAAACAACCGCATGCCCGCCAAACTCGCGACGCAGGGCAGCCAGCACGCGATCGGTAAATGGGTCCTGTTGACGCGAGCGAAAGCGCCGCATCAGCGAAACGGTGATCACTTCTGCCGGGACGGCCGTATCGACGGCCTGCTGCACCGTCCAGCGACCTTCCCCGGAGTCTTCAACATAGCCTGTGATGTCTGAAAGTTCTTCGCTTTTGCTAAAGGCATCTTCTGCTAGTTCCAGTAACCACGATCGGATAACACTGCCTTGATTCCACATATGAGCGATTTTGGCGTAGTCGAATGATTCCGCAAACTCAGAAGCATCCAGGATTTCGAATCCCTCACCGTAGGCCTGCATCAACGCATATTCGATCCCATTGTGTACCATTTTTACAAAATGACCCGCTCCGGCCTTGCCGCAGTACAGGTAGCCGTCTTTTGGCGCCAGTGTTTGAAATATCGGTTCCAAATATTTAAAAATATTTTTATCGCCGCCCATCATCATGCAATATCCAACCTTAAGACCCCAAATTCCACCGCTGACACCCACGTCCATGTAGTGAATGCCTGCTGTCTTGAGCGCTTCAAAGCGGCGAAGATCATCTTTGTAATATGTGTTGCCGCCGTCGATGATGATGTCTTCTGAACTTAACAGTTCTTTTAGCTGGTCGATCGTGTCTTCCACCGGTTTGCCGGCTGGTAGCATGATCCACACAATTCGTGGGGTCGGTAGCATTTCGGCAACCTGTTGAAGCGAGGCGGCACCGGTGGCACCTTCAGCGCTGATCTCTTGAACGGCCTCTTTTGATAGATCATAGGCGACGATTTCATGGCGCTCCTGCATCAACCGTTTGACCATGTTCATTCCCATCTTTCCCAATCCAATCATTGCGAGTTTCATATTGATTCCTCCTTCATTCACTTCTGCATCGGAACCATTTTTCATTATTCAACTGACCTAATTAATTGAGGAGTCAGGGAGTTTTTACCTGAAAACCATTATGTGATACTTCAGACATATGCCGGCCGGTAAAGGGTTTCGACCGCATGCGGCCGGAAACCCCTTAGAGGCCGGAGCCCCTTGCGGATCTATCGAGGATAGAGAATAGAAAAACTCCGCGACTCCTCAATTAAATATTTGCGATCTGTTGTCAAGCCTCGATCTCACAGGCTCTTCCTTTGAGATGGAAGAATAATTTCAATCCTTTTTGAATTTTTTCAGAGAATATTTTCGGAGAAAAGAACTTTCCGGCCACCCGCTTGTTGATCTCACCGATGGTCGGATAAGGGTGCACGGCGGCTGCCAGAGTGGCCAGCTTAACTTTACCGTTCAATACGGCCACCCACTCAGCGAGCAGGTCTCCGGCATGGGGTCCTAAAATCTGAACACCGATGGGTTTTTCCTTGTCATTGAGCAACATCTTAATTTGTCCAATCTTTTCCCCCTCGGCCACACTTCTGTCATTGTCTTTAAACTCCTCGGTCCAGACCTTGTAGTTGACGCCGGCCTCCCGAGCCATTTTTTCGTTCATACCGATGCTGCCCAGCGGCGGATCTGTAAAAGTACACCACGGCAAAAAGGTGTAGTCAGCCTTGCGAGGAAGGCGAAAAATGGCATTGCTCACCACAATACCGCCTTCATATCCGGCAGCGTGAGTGAATTGAAAGCCACCGTTAACATCCCCCGCCGCATAAATATGTTTGTGATTCGTACGCATTCGATTGTCGACCTTGATCCCGCCCCGATTATGCTCCACGCCAATGGTTTCCAGCCCCAGACCCTCAACATTGGCCATGCGACCCAAGGCCACCAGAAGCATTTCGGCTTTGAGGCTTAAGGTGCTGCCGTCCTTATGTTTTAGCGTTATCTTTCTTTCGTTACCGAGATCCTCGACAGCTTCAATCAAGTGGTTGAGAAAAAATTTTACACCTTCAGAACTCAGTGTCTCCATTACCACTTGGGCCATATCATGATCTTCATTGGGAAGAATCTGAGGCGCCATATCCACAACCGTTATATCCGTACCAAACCGGCTAAATGCCTGAGCCATTTCAACTCCGATCGGACCGGCGCCCAATACAATCATAGATTCCGGAAGATGATCGAGGTAGAAAATTTCCTTGTTGGTGATGCAGGGCGTTTTATCGAGACCTTTGATGGGAGGGATGATGGCCGAAGATCCGGAAGCAATCACCCAAGCTTTGGCGCTGTAAGTTTTCCCGTTTAATCGGATGGCGTGCTCATCCGAAAAATTCGGATGACCGAATTCAACCTGGGCACCCAGACCACAAAAACGTTCGACAGAATCATGATGCTGGATAGTGCCAATTACCGATTTGACTCTCTCTGACACCTTTCGAAAATCGACCGGCGGCGGGTCTACTTTCGGCAGGCCGAATTTTTCAGCATTTTTCATCAAATGGTAGACGTGAGCGCTTTTGATAAGCGTTTTACTGGGCACACAACCAAAATGCAGGCAGTCCCCGCCCAGCTCTTTTTCTTTTTCAATCAGAAGCGTTTTGGCTCCCAGCTGGGCAGCACCAGCCGCCACTGTCAATCCACCGGCACCGCCGCCGATGATGCCAATATCATAATCATAATTTGCCATTTCATCCTTCCAATCCAAAGCCTATTGAGGGTTCTGTTTAGTTAAGACTGAAGTCTCTGGTTTTGGGTATCGTTTAATGACCAATCATAATTCAAGTATTTAATCTGCAGCGTATCTTTTTTTTCGGTTAATGCTTTTTTCAGATCGCTTTCGGCATATTTCAGATAGAATCCCAGAACATCGTCGCTAAAATCTTCAGAAAACCATTTGAATATGCGGCTGACATAAAAAATGTTGCCATCCAACCGGTAGTTGTTTGAGTTATTAAGGAACGTCCGAGTGGAATGATCCAGCTGCTGTTCCAATGAGTCCCCTAAATAAGGTTCCGGTCTGATCGGCGGGCAGCCGGTCGCCGAACAGTTGATGGCAAAATGCACGCGGGGATCTTTGAATCGTGGCCTGAGAATATTATGCTCGATATCATCCAGTGTGATAACTTTGTTGTCAAGGCGTACGAATTTTTTTTCCCATGGACTTTTGAATATGCTTCCGAGGTCCTTGATCGATTTAAGCCCCGGATAACGGCTTAAAATTAGCTTGATGGTCCAGGCATTATAGGCATTGGTATAAAATGCAAACTGCTCGCTTTGGGACAGGCTCTTTGAATCCGTATTCTCAAGGACCCTTAAATACTGGTTCAATCGGGTTTCTTCCGATTTAAAGCCGGCGTAATCCACACTGCCCTGTTTGATATATTTGTTCAGAAGCTCGGCCCAAATTTTATGATTAACCGGTGCTGCCTGGGTCGGCACGACAACTCCAGATGTAGCGAGAATTAGAAATATGAATAGACTGATGAAGCATCGTAATTTTATTATTTTCAATGATGGTGTCCTCTCATCTTCTGCGAAAGTCATTCAAAAAATCATACCTAATAATAGTATCCAGGTGAAGTTATAGCCTTTTTGTCGGATGATATCATTAAAACTTACAGCTAATGTAATTGCGTAATTGTTTTAGTCAAGCGCGCGTCAGGGCTGTGATTTTTGAAATTCCGGGAACCCGAAGGACAATGATTTTATTCATGCAAACACCTTAAAGAATGTATTAAAAATTTTTCGGGCGGGATAGCAATCGAAGATTTTATCTTGCCGAAGATACGCAAACTTCTCTGCCTTGAAGTTGATTTAAGTTTAAAAAGTCTTATGTTCGGGTAGTCTTATTGTTTTTTATATGTTTGTAGAGGGTTATTTTATAGGGAAAGGAGAACAAAATGGAAGAACGCAGCGCAGCTGTTAGCATGCACGGCAAGCCGCTTACTCTGATCGGCAAAGAGCTAAACGTTGGAGATAAGGCTCCGGAAGTAGAATTGCTGGACAATGACTTAAACCCGATCAAACTGTCCTCATTTCAGGGTAAAGTATGCGTGATTGCATCGGTACCGTCGCTCGATACACCGGTATGTGATATGGAAACCCGCCGGTTTAATGAAACCGCCGGCCAGCTGGGTGCCGATGTTGTTATTTTAACCGTTAGCGTGGATCTGCCTTTTGCCCAGAAAAGGTGGTGTGGCGCCGCAGGTGTCGAAAATGTTGTCACGCTTTCAGATCACCGTGATACTGCTTTTGGAACCGCATTTGGTGTTTTAGTCAAGGAACTGCGC
>JASFTL010000226.1:0-6539 GCA_050053555.1 Desulfobacterales bacterium | reverse complement strand
GTCAGAATATTTTTTATGCGAAATGGAATTTGGGCAGGCCGTCAAAAGCAAACATCGACCGCATTCAGCTTAGGAAGGAACCTGAAAAAGATGACTGCTGCAAGCGAAGCGTCAAAAAGAATTGAAGTGCGCGCCCCCATGTCGGGGATTTTCTACCGCAGATCAGCACCCGATCAACCCCCTTATGTCGAGGCGGGAGATCGCGTGAAGAAAAAACAGGTGTTAGCCCTTTTAGAAACCATGAAGGTTTTCCAGAAGGTCAAATGCCCGGTAAACGGTAAAATACTGGAAATTGTCGCTAATAACGAAACGCCCCTGAAGGACGATGATCTGATGTTTGTCATTGAAAAGGCGTGAGTATCCCAGGGCCCTAAAAGCATGTTTAAAAAAATACTCGTAGCCAATCGCGGAGAAATTGCGCTGCGGATTGTGCGAGCCTGCAATGAGCTCGGCATAAAAAGCGTGGGCGTGTATTCGGAGGCCGATGCGGCCTCCCTGCATCTCAAGCTGGCCGACGATCAGGTTTGCATCGGCCCGGCCATCAGCTCAAAAAGTTATCTCGATATTGCCAGCATCATCCAGGCAGCCAAAAAAACGGACGCCAAAGCCATTCATCCGGGGTATGGATATTTAGCTGAAAAAGAAGAATTTGCAAAGGCCTGCATCGATGCGGGCATTGTTTTTATCGGCCCTACCCCTGAAAATGTAAGGCTTGCCGGAGATAAGATTAGCGCTAAAAAAATGGTGGAACAAGCAGGTGTATCGATCATTCCCAGCAGTTCGGCCGGGGTTGCAACTGTCGAAGACGCCGCCCAGGTAGCTAAAACGATCGGCTATCCGGTAATGATCAAGGCTGCCGGGGGCGGAGGGGGACGTGGCATCAGAGTTTGCCAAACAGAGGAAAACCTTCGTGAAGATTTTCCGGTGGCCCAAGCCGAAGCCGGCGCTGCCTTCGGAAATAATGAGGTTTACATTGAAAAGGTTATTCAAAAACCGCGACACATCGAGTTTCAAATTCTGGCCGACCGTGACGGCAACATCGCCCATTTAGGCGAACGCGAATGCACCATCCAAAGACGTTATCAAAAACTGATTGAAGAATCACCTTCTCCCCGGCTGAGCCACAACCTCAGAAAGGCGATGGGAGATGCAGCCATACGGGCTGCTTCAGCGGTTCAATATTTTAATGCCGGCACGGTGGAATTTCTTTTGGATGCAGATGACAATTTCTATTTTATGGAAATCAATGCACGCCTGCAGGTCGAGCACCCGGTGACCGAATTAACAACCGGAATTGATCTGGTAAAAGAACAAATTCGTCTAGCGGCGGGAGAAGCGCTTGATTATTCATACGATGATCTGAATAGACGCGGCTGGGCTATCGAATGCCGTATTAATGCCGAGGACCCGGATCGAAACTTTTTACCTTCTCCGGGAGTCATCGAAAAATATCATCCGCCGGGCGGCTTTGGTGTTCGCTTAGATAGCCATATGTACGCGGGCTATGAGTTGCCGATATATTACGATTCGCTGATCGCCAAGCTGATCTCCTATGCGTCTACGCGAAATGACGCCATTGCCATTATGAAACGAGCGCTGGCAGAATATAATATCATGCCGCTTAAAACCACCATTCCGCTTTTTCGTCGAATGATAGAAGATGCGCAATTTCGCAAAGGGGATTTCGATACCGGCTATATCCATCGGTTCATACCTGAACAAGATGAAGCGGATGATTGATTCGGCATAGACACACGGACAAACACAGAAGGTAAGAAATTTTTAAAACAAAAATATCAGATGTTACTTCAAAACCTTTTTTCGATGGAGGGTCATCCCAATGTCCGCAGCGCATTTGCTTTACCGGGTAGCCGCAAATGTGGCTTATTTTACCATCAATCGAGAAGGCCAACGGAATGCACTCAGTCGGGACGCAATTTCTCTGTTTTTAAAATACCTGGATGAGGCCGCAGGGGATGAAAATGTCAAAGTGATTCTCATCACCGGATCCGGAGATAAGGCCTTTTGTTCCGGAGCCGACCTGGCCGGTTCGACAGAAGGTGAGGGGGGGGTCCGCAGCTATGCCCAGCTTTTAAAAAGACTGGCAGGTTATCCGAAACCCGTGGTCGCCCGAATAAACGGTTATTGCCTGGCCGGAGGCATGGGAATCATGTTGGCGTGCGACATTGTCATATCCAGAAATGACGCCAAATTCGGAACCCCCGAAGTCAATGTGGGTTTGTTTCCCATGATGATTGGTGCCCTGATATATCGTAATGTCCTGCGTAAAAAGGCCATGGAAATGGTACTTCTGGGTCAAACATTGAGTGCCGCACAGGCCCTGGAAATCGGCCTGATCACCCGTGCGGTGGCACCGCAAAAACTGGATGCCGAGGTCACCGAAACCTTAAAACGTTTGGCAGAAAAGAGTCCCATTGGGATGAAAATCGGCAAGCAGGCGTTTTACGCGATGGCGGACATGCCGTTTGAAGAGGCGGTTGATTTTCTTTCCGGAAAAATTAGGGAGGTAGCTGCAACCGAAGATGCCAAAGAAGGCATCACGGCATTTATCGAGAAACGCAAACCTGTTTTTAAAGGCCGTTAGGAGTGGATTCTATTTTCTAGTTTTTTACTGGACAGGATAAAAAGGATTATTTGGATTTCAACTGTCGTATTCAAAGAAAAGTCCAACTGACCTGCATCTGTTGAGATTATGGCGGCCCCTATTTCCGTTCCGCCGGCGGCGGATTGAGTTTCAGCACTTTCGTCTGGAAAGTGCTGAAAATAATATCCTGGAGATCCTGTAAATCCTGTCAAAAAGCATTAAGGGGAGTAAAAAGGTGAGCTCAAAAAATAAAGTGGTGGTCACCTGTGCCCTGACCGGCGTGCTGACCGATCCGGACAAATTTCACGTGCCGGTCACCCCGCAAGAGATGGCCGCAGCCACCCTTCAGGCCTATAATGCCGGTGTGTCGGTGGTGCATTGTCACTTCAGAGACCAGCGCAAAAATATGGGCGCCTTTCCGACATGGGACCTTAAAACAGTGGGCGATATTCTTACCGCCATCAAAGAGCAGGTCCCCGATATCATTATTTGCATGAGCACGGGAATCATGGGCAACGACCTGTCCGGTCCGTTGGGCTGCCTGGAAGCGTTTAAACCCGATTTGGCGGCTTGCAATGCGGGATCGCTGAACTATTTAAAGATCCGCAAGGACGGGACCTGGGCCTGGCCGCCTATTCTTTTTGACAACCCGGTCGAAAAAATTCAGCGGTTCTTGGATGTGATGACGGCCAACAACATCATTCCCGAGTTTGAATGCTTTGACACCGGCATCGTCCGCAGTGTGGCCCTTTACAAAGCAAATAAAATGTTTGCCGGCGATCCGCATGTGTCGTTTGTCATGGGAGTGGACAGCGGCATGCCGGCCAGCCCGGACCTGCTTCCCGTCCTCAAAGATGAATTGCCGCAAAATTCGCATTGGCAGGTCATCGCAACCGGCCCCAGTCATGAAAATATCTGGAATTTACACCGCAAGTGCCTTGAGATGGGGGGCCATGTGAGGACCGGCCTGGAGGACACCTTTTATCTTCCCACCGGCGATCGGGCTCAAAATAACGGTCAGCTGGTGGAAGCGCTGGTAAAAATTGTTCACGAGGTCGGCAAAGAGGTTGCAGCGCCGGCAGAGGCACGCCAAATTCTGGGCATTCGGCACTGAAGGCTTTGCTTATAATGATAATGATACAGCTGAGATCAAGACTTTTAAAGCTCAGAGATAAAACCAATGGAGCCATTAAAAAAAGAAGAATTAATTGAACTTTTAAACAAATGCTGGATGACCCATGACGGCATGTGGTTCTATCATTGCCTGCAGGAATTTGGGATCGCAAAGGCAAATAAGCTCAACAAGGCGGCCATTAAGTCATTGGCTCCAATAGAGACGGGCAGAATTAAACGGACGCTTGGCATCGAAAAGCAGAAAATTGAAACTTTCGCGGAATTCACGTCCTTCTTTAAAGGCGCCGCTGAGTTATTTATTCCGGATTTTATGAAAATCAGCCTGAGTTTTCCCGATGAAAATGTTTTGCACTGGGAGTTTGAACCCCAAAAATGCTTCGCCTATCGGGGGATGCAGAAAATGGGCGTGGTAGCTGAATATGAATGCGGCGTGATCTACAGAGTGGAATGCTGGATCGCTAGCTTGGGAATAACATACAATGTCGTCCCTCAGATAAAAAAATGCATCATGCTGACCCATGACACCTGTTGCGGTGATATTCGATTGCAATTCAATGAGAACTGAAGTGTAAGCAACAGAAATAAATCGGTGCCAGACCGGTTTTTAAATTGACAAGCAAACATGGTTTTCATAAGGTGCGTATTCATAAATTGAATATAAATTAATAAACAGATCAAGCTTAATTTGCGTGTTGGTTCGAGCAGCAACCCGAATGCACTGAGCCTTGCCTTTTTCCGGTGAAGAAGGCAAGCAAGGGCTTAGCCATTCAATTACTTAAACAAGGAGGTTCTTATGATAAAAAAATCCTTTTGGCTTGGAATTTTACTCGTTTTTATCTTGACCGTCCCGTCTTTCGTTGCCGCCCAACAAGCGGTTAGAGGCGTCACAGATACCGAGATTACGATCGGCTGGTCGACACCGCTTTCCGGTCCCGCAGCGCTTTGGGGGGCCACCGGACTGGGTGGCAAAGCATGGCTCGACCATGTCAATGCCGAGGGAGGCATCCATGGTCGCAAGATCAAGGTGATACTCAAGGATGACGGATACAATCCCGCCCGGGCTTTAGCCAATCTTCAGGAAATGAAAAATGACATCTTTGCGGTAACGGCTCTGCTGGGAACCGCGGTGGTTCACGCCTGTCGGGATTTTTTCCCTGAAAACAAGATGCCGTTGATCAATGCCTATGGAAATACCAGCATGTGGCGGGATTACCCCAAGGACAAGCTCCGCTATATCTTCGTTGCCTATCCGGATTACCAGGACGAGGCTGCATTCCTTACCAACTGGGCGGCCAAGAATCTGGGGACTAAAAAAATAGCGATTTTCTATCAAAACGATGATTATGGCAAGCTGGGCAAGGCTGGAATGGCTGCCGCGCTGGGAAAGATGTCCGGCAAGGCCAAGGAGGTCGCGGCGATTCCCTATGAGGTCACCGAGCGCGCCCTCAGCGCCCATGCCCTTAAACTCAAGGAATCCGGGGCAGATACCATTTTGATGTATACGACCATGACGCACACCGCCCTGATCCTCAAGGAAATGGCCAAGGTGGGTTATCGGCCCAAGGTTTTGACCTCGTTTCCCATGGGCGATCCCATCATGTATAAGATCGCCGGAGAGCTCTGGGAAGGGGTTTACCCTGCCGGACCCAACCTCGGCGGGATGCCGGGCGTTGACCCCGAGGCTGACCGGGTGGTGGATATTCTGAAAAAATACGAGCCGAAACTTGCCGGCAAGGAATATCTGGCGCTTTTCGGGGCCATGAGCGCCATGTACTTGGAAGAGGGCCTCAGGCGAGCGGGAAAAAACCTCACCCCCAAAGCAATGATAAAGGCCATGGAATCCATTAAGGACTGGCAGCCCCCGGGAGGCGGCGCCAAGGTAACTTTCGGACCCGATCGCCATCATGGGGGCAACGGCTCTCGTCTGTACAAGGCTGAGAAAGGCAAGCATTTACCTCTAACAGACTTCGTGAACTACGAACCGAGGTTTTAAACCGTGCCCTTACTAGAAGTTGACGATCTGTCTATCAGCTTCGGGGGCATCATGGCCCTGGCCGGGGTGGATCTCCAGGTCAAAGATGGGGAGATCCTCTCGGTGATCGGTCCCAATGGATCGGGCAAGACCACCCTGTTCAACTGCATCTCTGGAGTCTACCGTCCCGAGGAGGGTCACATCCGTTTCCGGGAAAAGAGCCTCCTCGGGCTCGCCCCAGATTCGATCGCTCAGCGAGGTTTGGCCAGGACGTTTCAGAATTTGCGTCTTTTTCTGCATATGACCGTTTTAGATAACCTGCTGCTGGGCAGACACATCCGATTTCACAAAAGCTATTTCCAGGTTGTGCTGCGTCTTCGCAGCGAGGAGATCCGCCACCGGGAGAAGGTCGAAGAGATCATCGACTTTTTAGATCTTCAGGCCTACCGGCAGGCACGGGTTTCGGATTGCCCCTACGGCGTTCAGAAACGGGTGGAGATGGGCCGCGCCCTGGCCATCGAGCCGCACCTGCTTCTTCTGGATGAGCCGATTTCGGGATTAACCGCAGAGGAAAAGGAAGAGACGGCTTACCGTATTACTGAGGTCCGGGGCCGTTACAAGACCGCCATCCTGCTGGTGGAACATGACCTCAGGATCGCCTCTAGATTGGCTGACCGCATGATTGCTTTAGACTACGGGAAAAAGATCGCCGAGGGCAGCCCCGAGGATGTGCAGCGGACGCCCGAAGTGATCAAAGCCTATCTGGGTGAAGACTGAAAGAACCATATGGAGCCTTTACTCAAAATCGCCAACATTGAAACCCTTTAC
>JASFTL010000225.1:0-6608 GCA_050053555.1 Desulfobacterales bacterium | reverse complement strand
GTTTGACATCCGCCTCGCTTCTAAGCCTTGCTTGCAAGGCCTCCTTTTCAGATATTGCTTTTTGATAAGTCAGTTTTTCCTGATATAGATCATCAAGGGTGATCGTTTTTGCCTTTTTTTCCCAATCCAAAATCTGCTCTTCAGTCGCGCCCAATTTCTTTAGCGCCAGCGCTGCCTTTATTCTGACGTCTTTTTTATCATCAGCTAACAGAATACTTAACGGTTTGATGGCTTTTGGATGTCCGACGCTTTCAAGCGATCGTATGACCTTTAACCTGATCTGATCATCCGGATCATAAAGCGCCATTGAAATCGCATCGACACTTTCTGGATCTTTTATTGCACCCAGTGTCTCTAAAGCGTGCCAGCGCACCTCATATTTTGGATTATCTAAAAATTTTGAAACCGGCTTTATGGTTTCCGGGGCTCCCAGCCGCTTGATGGCATCCAATATATCAATCAGATTCGAAACAGTGGCAGAATCCCATAGGTCGGTATACTCGTAATAAGGTTTATCAAAAGCAGAAAGACAATTAATTAAAGAATCAATCGATCCCCTTTTTTCCAACTCCCAAATTATATTTGTACGCAGGTGATGGCTGATTGTATATTGCCAGATTTTGATAAGCTCCGGGTTGGATTTATGCTTTATATCGTCAATATTGGCCAGGTATAATTGATCTAATTGCATTTTAAATGATTCATCTTCAGGATTTTTCGCCAAAAAATCATTTAAAATATCTGCCAGATACATCTCTTTTTCTTTGGCGATGACAAAAACATCAATCCGAAAACTCCCCGAATTATCCTTGTAATACCCATCTTGAACCTTAAACTTGAGTTCTGCAGGCATCGATATCGTCTTATAAAATCTGGGTGTGTACAGCACCGGCTTCGAATCACTGATTTTTACTTTAAGGGCACGAGATGGACCGAATTGAGGCTTGCGCCTGCCCGTCCATTTATGTGTATTCACTGTTCCTGAGGCCATGATGAGAAGCTTATCGCCAGCTTCAAGTTTGACACCTGCATTTGTCCAATAATCTCTAGTTGCCGGCACAGCGAAACCGGAGTAGTGCTTCAAGTGTTTGGTGCTGTCTGTCCTGGGCACATTTAATTTTGCTGCACAAGCAACAACAATGAGTAACAGAAAAAGAGGCATTGCATGGTTCTTCGGGCATGAAAGACGAAATAACATGCGAATATCCTCCTCATTTCAGAATGTTCAAAGAATGACTGTTTCTTAATGGATTTTGCCATTACCGCCGGATGATATCAATTTGGATATGCGGATAGCATATGAAATTCAAAAATTCAGATATGTAAGTGTAAACGAATTATTTTGTGGTTGGATGATTAAATTCAATGACAACCCCGCCAATCATTTGTTTTTCTTCTTCAGTGCCTTTAACTGCAGCAAAGCCCTCTGATCCCAATCCCAAAGTTGATATTTTTGCAGCGTCAACCCCTTTGGCGATCAGATAACTTTTGACGGTATTGGCACGGCTTTCAGACAACATGACATCATAGGAAGATGAACCCGTTGAATCTGAAAATCCTAAGATATTGATGCTTGATTTAGAATGTTCAGCCATAAACGTAACAACTCGATCAAGACTTTCATATGCCTTCGCTGTGAGATCATTTGAATCCGGCTTGAAATATATGATTAGATTTTCAGCCGGCTTGATCCCGTTATCTTCCAATGAAGGCTCGATTGTTTTTTTACGGGTTGTCTCAATGGCTGTTTCATCCCGCGTGATTTTTTTTGAAGCCTGTTTTTTGACAAAAGGGAAGACGTCGGTATAGCCTGTAATGTCGGTTGCCAGGAGTATTAAAAATACTAAAAATACGATGATAATAAATGCCTCGAAAAAATCACCTCCGGCAGGAAGCTGATCGATCTCATCAACGAATTCAGCGATCTCTTCGTCAGATAGAATGGCAATTCGGTCCCGGACCTCTTGCGGATCGATGCCGTGCGATATCAATGCCGCCTGGATTTCTTCACGCGCTAAAAGGTCGTTCAAATCGTCACGCGGGCTTTGGCCTCGATCTACAGGTATGATAGATTCTGTGCGGATTATTGCTGCCGATACCGCTTGATAAAGACCTGACAGCATAAGCATATGGAAGGCTAATAAAATAGCCGCCGGTTTTGATATTTTTCGAATTATCACCAATCGCGGCCTCCTTCTCTTTTGAGTTCTATTGATTTCATAAATAGCACAATTTAGGCTTTTTTGACAGATATCAAAATATCAGGCGGCTGCAGCTATACCAGTCATGACTGGATTTTTAGTTGGGGTCAAGTTTTCGATTGGCTTTTATAGAAAACGCGGAGCGCAGTTTTTATTTAAGTATTATTTCAAGGTGTGTTTGGTTTCATGGTTGAAATTTAACCAGAGCGTCTTATAAGAATAAAAGATGTCCATTACCACTAAAACTCGAACGGACTTGGGATATTAAATTATGCTGTGGAATAAGAAAGAAGAAAAGATCCTTGAACCGGTTGATATCAAAACCGGAATCGATCTATTGCAAAAGCAAATAGAAGCCGCGAAGCGCCTGCTGAATAAACAGCCCGTTACATCAAAGGCGCATCGGTCATGGAACGACACGACGCATGAATGCCTGATCAGAATATACGGCGAGCGCTCTCCCAACCTTGATACCATCATCAGGGCTGCGGGCAAGGCGCCGGTGTGGCTGTTTATGCCGGATGATGTGGCTGAAAACCATGCGGTGTCACGTCTTGAAAACCAGATGCAGCTGCTGGAAGGATGCGTGGTGACGCTGAAACGTAAAAGCAGGAAATCCAAAGTTGCTTAACGAACCATTTTGAAAGGGGATTTTGCCTCTACTGGCAACATTGTAGGGGAAGGATTATCCGCAAAAATCATATAAAATTGCCGTCATAAATTTTTGTAAATAAAATTCAGGAAGTTAGCTTTTTGACTACCTATATAACTATATAGCTATTGCTTATAGAGAATATGTTTGACTATAATTTTAGCGACTTTGCGTAACAATAGGAAATGCATTTCCTTGCCACGAAGTGGCAATATGAGAAGAGAAAAGAAAAAACGGTTGCGCATTGAGGAATAAAAGGATTGAAAAAATAGCCGTCCTGTCAAAACCTAATATCAGGCGATTAGCGGTAAATTAGGAATATCACTGGATGGAAAATTTGGGATATGAACAGTCTCTTCCATTTGACATGCGTTCATGTTCACCGCTTTCAATATGAATCAGGTTACATTCTCGCTTGTGTTATCAAATAGAGGTCTATCGCAATGGACTCCATTAAAAAGAATAGGGCCATACACGGCATGAGAAAGGAAACTGCTTTATTCTGACGTCTAAAAAGCTTAACAGATCGAATAATTTCGATAATCAGCCAGGCCAGATTAAGCGGGGGAACCAATAAAAACAGAAACAGGAGGATGCTGAATCCTGAATCCATGCGATTAAATCCGAAAATCAGATCAAATTTAGCGCCGATAAAAAGGATCATTGGCAATTGGGACAATAAAATCGCTATGCCTCTAAAAACAATCAATTTGACTCCCGATAATTAAGTGTAAATTTCGTTTACGGCAGAATATCAAGGAGTTATTCCATTTATCGCCTGCGATAAAAAAACGAAAGCTGATTATCATAAACGATCCTCATAAAAAGACGGAGCCATCGCTGACCCCGCCTTTATCGACGCTCAATTCAGGTTTAATAAAGATGCCCTAACCCCATTTTTTCTTTTTTTTATGCTTTTTCTTTAGTTGCCCGGGCGGGTACTTCTTTACATGCTCGGCATGGTGAAGGTAGGGTTTATCGGTATCCAATTCAATACTCACAGAATCACCTAAACTGATCCGGAGATGGTTCGGCAAGGAAGCGCCCACTTCCCAGTGATCGCCTTTTATATAAAAGTACAGTTTCCGTCCCTGGTCAAAGTAGACTGAGCAGCTTGGATAATATCGATAATAATGTTTAGCGCGATACCCATGGGCAGGGGCGTGTGCAGGGGGACCGCCTTTCTTATGCTTGTGACCTGCCTTCGAATACCCCGAATGGCCGCCTTCATATACGAGTTTAATTTTTTTGGCCGCACAACCGGATGTAAAAATAGCTGCAACAATGAAAAATCCGGCTGCCAAACCGACAAACAATCTTCTGGACAATGTGTCATTCACAAGACTATCCTCCTATAACAGATGATGATTTCGTCAATATATGATAAATCGGCAACATCAGAAGAATCTTTAATGGAATCCATAATATTTGAAAAATATGCAGCCTTTGAGGCCGAGGTTAGAGCATACACGACAAGGCTTTTTTTGAATCACTGTTCGGTATGTAAGGAGGTGTGCTGCAAACCGGAATATTGCGAGGAATCATTTACCAGTCCCTTTCTCAGCCGACTCCGACAGTGGTGCGTCCCTGACGCCGTCTACGATGCCGAACGCGGGTGGCTAACGGAGACCGGATGCGTTTTGCCGGTCGGGCGCCCGCCGGTGTGTCATCAATATCTTTGCGATACTCTTCTGCGCCTGCGACCCGAGCCTGATTTCCGCTATGCGCAAACCATTCTCTCCAATCTCGTCAATCACGTCGGCAAAAAGGCCCTTGGCCGCAAACATATCGTCGAGCTGCAGGAAGCTTCAGAATTAGAGCGCATCAATTTTACCCGAATTGAAAAACAGCTGGGCGAGGCTGAAAATGCGTTTCAACTCGTTCGCACTTATCTTAAAGGAGATGTCTCGAAATTAGACCGCGTGTCATTCCTGAAAAAAATATGCACCCCGCCGGCCGATTTTTGCGGCAGTTTTTCATGACAGATCTCGATGATTATCGATGAGATCCCGCATGCCGCCAAAGGCGAAATTGCGGACCATTTCGTTCGTAAAAAAATCATGGGGAAAGCCCAATTGGATGCGGCTGACCTCATCCAGTTTTTGGCGCTGACCTTCATCCAGTGTAAATTCCACGCAGGCCAAATTGTCCTTTAGCTGGGATAACCGGCGGGCACCGATGATGGGAATGATGACTCCGGGCTGCTGGCGCAGCCAGGCCAGGGCCACCTGCGCCGGTGTTTTTCCGATGGCCTCGGCCACCTCGGCAACAGCGGCTGCGATGGCGCGTTTACGCTCGTTAATGTCGGCCAGCGGCGCCATCACGGGATGCTCCAGCCGCTTTTCTTCTTTACCGGCGTTGCCGCCTTCAGCATACTTGCCGGTCAGCAAGCCGCCGGCCAGCGGTGACCAGGCCGTCACGCCAAGATCGAGTTCCCGGGCCATCGGCAAAAGTTCGCGCTCGGAAGTGCGCTCGATCAGGCTGTATTCAACCTGCAGGCCGACAAACTGCGTCCAGCCGCGCAATTCAGCCAGGGTGTTGGCCCGTGAGACATACCAGGCCGGTGCGTCCGAAATACCGATGTACAGCACCTTTCCCTGACGGACCAGATCATCAAACGCCCGCATGACCTCTTCCACCGGGGTCATCAAATCCCAAACATGCAGCCAGTAAAGATCGATATAATCGGTTTTGAGACGTTTAAGACTGGCTTCCACCGACTGCATCATGTTTTTGCGCTGATTTCCGCCGGCATTTGGATCTGTTCCGGGCGCGCTGTTGGTATACTTGGTAGCCAGAACCATCCGATCACGGTCGGCAGCGATGAACTCTCCTACGAAGCTTTCGCTGGTCCCGTTGGTGTAAAGATCGGCGGTATCGATGAAGTTTCCGCCGGCTTCCACAAAGGCATCGTAGACCGCACGGCTTTCTTCCCAACCAGACCCCCAGCCCCAATCATCTCCGAACGTCATTGTCCCCAGACACAGCTCGGAGACTCTGAGGCCACTTTTGCCCAAAAGCTTGTATCTCATGGCGAACCTCCTTTCAAATTTGAATCAGAGTTTCTCTATGCATAATCTTTTAATTTCATTCGACAATGTAAAGATTTGATGGATTAATGGATTAACATATGATCGCATTTTCAATCGGCAAGTCATTTCGTCTAAAAGCATGATTTCATAAATATTAAATTGAAAAATATTTTACCGGGCTTATCTTTTAAAATCTCAATTTAGTTGACGCCGTAGAATCAATACGGGCAACCGAAACCCATATATCTTTACATGTAGATAGACGGAGGTACATGATGAATAAACAAATCGTAAAGCTTTCCATTATAACGCTATCATCTATTTTTCTGCTCGGTTCGCTGGCATTAGCCGGCGGCAAGGGCAAAGGCAAAACAAAAACCAAACCGCCCGGATGGGAGCAGGGTGAGAAGACGGGCTGGGACGGAAAAGGCGCTCCTCCGGGGCTGACCGAAGAGAAGGTCGAAAAAAAACAAAAAGCCAAAATGAAGGGCGACGAGGCCAAAGACAAGGCACTAAAGAAAGGCAAAAAAGCATCGCAGGCGGCCGAAATGGAAAAGGAAGAAGCAGAACAGGAAGCTGAAGTAGAGGAAGAAAAAAAGAAGCGCGAAGCGGAGATAAAAAAAGAAAAGGAAAAAATGAAACCCAAATCAAAAAAGAAAAAGGGCTAGAGGCACAATTGATCAGTATAAGATATTAGATTCATATCATGTTGCTTTAAGAACG
>JASFTL010000224.1:0-6617 GCA_050053555.1 Desulfobacterales bacterium | reverse complement strand
ATCTGACTGCGGCAGCCGACATGATGATTGCGAAATATCCGCGATCCGAGAATCCATGCCCAATGAATCGCAACGAAGCCATACGATTCTGGCGCAACATGTGGGCGGGCGACCTTTCGTTCTGAACGGACTCTCCTTTAGCCCATTCTCATAAAAAGAATCCGGGCAAGGCGATCGGCAGGCTGTATTTTATAAATACATCGTCTCGTTTTATTTATCAGGATATTTTAGATAAGGATGGCTTTTTTCTTGACCCATCAAAGCTACTTCTCTATATTTTTTCCGATCCGATGTGAAATCAAAGACGACTCTTTCAGGGGTCGTATTTTTTTGATGTTGTCAGCCGATTCGCTGAACAAATTAGAATGAAGGAGCAGACATGCCATACGGTTATAATGGAAAAATACTTCATGTAAATCTTTCTTCAGCAACTCTCACCATCGAAGAGCCGTCCGAAGAATTTTACCGCAAGTACATGGGGGGCAGCGCCTTAAATATTTATTACCTGCTCAAGGAGATGGCACCTGGTATTGATCCCCTTGGTCCTGAAAACATTCTGGCGCTTAGCGTAAGTGCGGTTACCGGAGTGAGCATTTCCGGACAGAGCCGTTTGACGGCCAGCGCCAAATCGCCCTTAACCGCTGCCATCGGAGATTCTCAAAGCGGAGGTTTCTGGCCGGCAGAACTGAAATTTGCCGGCTTCGACGCCATTATCATTAAAGGCAAATCACCTTCACCGGCATATTTATGGATCCATGATGGGAAAGCAGAACTCTGTGATGCGACCCCAATGTGGGGCCAATTTACGGGTGACGCCGAAAAGGCCATAAGGGTAGAGCTGAATGACCCCAAAATCAAAGTATTGCAGATCGGCCCGGCCGGCGAAAATCAGGTTCGATTTGCTTCTCTGATCAACAATTGCAATCGTGCAAATGGTCGCACCGGCATGGGTGCTGTAATGGGCAGTAAGAACCTGAAAGCCATCGCCGTGCGAGGCACCCAAAGACCCGCTCTGGCAGATAAGGAAGCTTTTAAATCGTTAGCGCGACGGGGTGCCAACGATTTCCCGGCGTCCATGATAGCGGCAATGGGCAAATATGGTACCGCGGGTGCTGTTTCAGGAAATCAGTCATTAGGAGGCCTGCCCAGTTATAATTTCAACAGCGGTGTATTTGAAAACTGGGAAAAAATTAGTGCGAAAACGATGTATAATACCATTCGCAGGGGATGTGAGGAGGGCCAGCAACAAAAATACGGGCGCGACACTTGTTTTGGTTGTATTGTGCATTGCAAACCTGTTGTCGAGATCAAAAAAGGCCCGTTTGCCGTAAGTCCAACCTACGGGGGTCCCGAGTACGAGACGCTTGCCGCTTTCGGTTCCTATTGCGGCATCGACGATCTGGCCGCCATCGCCAAGGCCAACGAGATCTGCAACCAATACGGCATGGACACCATCTCCTGTGGTGCAACCATTGCATGGGCCATGGAGGCATTTGAATGTGGTGGGTTCACTTTGGAGGATACCGGTGGTTTGGAGTTAAAATTTGGCAATGCCGCTGCGATGGTCAAACTCGCCGAGATGATCGGCCAGCGCCAGGGTTTCGGAAATGTTTTGGCAGAGGGCTCCGCCCGGGCAGCAGAACGTCTGGGCTGCGGGGCTGAGTTTCTTGTTACCATCAAAGGTCAGGAGGCGCCGGCCCACATGCCCCACTTGAAAAGAAGCCTGGCCCTGATTTATGCCGTCAATCCATTTGGTGCCGATCACCAGAGTAGCGAACATGATCCCGCCTACGAAGATCATTTCAAATACTTTAAGCAGAGGCTTGAAAGTCTAAAGCTGCGTGAGCCGCAGGCTCCGCAAAGTTTAAGCCCGGAAAAAATTACCTTTGCCCGCAAGACGCAATATTTTTACAGCATGCTGGACAGTCTCAATCTGTGCCAATTTGTCTATGGCCCGTCCTGGCAGCTTTATGGCCCCCAGGAGATCATGGAACTGGTTCAGGCGGTCACCGGCTGGGATGTCACAATCGATGAGCTCATGACGCTGGGAGAGCGTCGATTGAATATGATGCGAGTTTTCAACGCCCGCGAGGGAATCAATCGGGATCAGGATCAATTACCGGTAAAGTTTTATCAGAGGCCTCTGAAGGGCGGCCCGACCGACGGTTGGAAGATAGACAATTCCGAATTTGAAGCTGCGCTGGAGGAGTATTATCGCCAATGCGGATGGGACATTGGCTCCGGTGCGCCCATGCGCAAAACCCTGCAACGACTGGGCATAGACTGGATGCCTGACAATTTATAGCGTTTTGGTTTTGAAAAGCATACCCGTTCCAAGAGAATCCGGCGGGGGCCAACCGATCCCTAAATACTTCTCAGTATCGTCAAGGCGATCACCGATGGCCCTGTGCAAGAATCCGATGATGTTCCGGTGAGCTATGCGCAAACGGGTGTGAAAGTGCAATTCCGGCGTAATAGATTAATCTTGACAACAAAACCGGCTTTGGATATCCGAATACGTATTGTTAGCGTTAATGGGCGCTTCAACATGTTGGTTTGCAGCTGAAAACGATAGTCCAGTCACCATTTCGATTTATCCACTAAAAAAACACCCATTTTTCTTTCGATTTTTTGCCACCAAAGGAAACTGTATAATACGCTATGCCGGCCCGGCAGCAGCCGGTTGAAATTTCAAACAGGAAGGAGGTCAATATGAATGAACTGCACCATCTGGAACAGCTGTTTGCCCTTGGCAGGATTTCGCGCCGAGAATTTTTAGCGCGTGCCTCGATGCTGGGGGTGGCAGCTCTGGTATCTCCGGCCTTGCTAAGCACCTCGGCTCGTGGCGCCACGCCTAAAAAAGGCGGGACACTTAAGGTTGCGGTCCAGGGCGGAGCCACCTCTGATTCCCTTGATCCTGCCACCATCACCCAGTCCATGACTCAGCTCATGGGCTACCTGTTCCGCAACAACCTGGTGGAGATCAGCCCCGACATGACAGCGGTACCGGAACTGGCCGAAAGCTGGGAATCCACGCCCGACGCCAAGCAATGGGTATTCCGGCTGCGCAAAGGTGTCGAGTTTCACAACGGCAAGACCATGGATGCCGAGGATGTGCTCTACTCGATCAACCACCACCGCAAGGAAGACTCAAAGTCGGCGGCCAAGGCGCTCCTGAAAACCGTCACCGAGCTCAAGGCCGAAGACAAGCACACCATCAAGTTCACCCTGGACGTCGGCTCGGCCGACTTTCCGTATCTGATGAATGACTACCACATCACGATCTTTCCAGCCGGCACCACCGACTTCGAAGACGGGATGGGCACGGGGCCATTCGTGATGGAAAGCTTCGAGCCGGGTGTAAGCTGCCGGGCCAAGCGCAACCCCAACTATTTTAAGGAAGGCAAGCCCTATTTCGATGCGATAGAGGTCATTCATATCCCGGACGTCACTGCCCGCCAGAATGCCCTGAAGACGGGTGATGTCCACTTGATCAACCGCTGCGACGTGAAAACCTTTCGTTTGCTCAAACGCATGAAGGGCATACAGGGCATCGAGACCCACGGCATGATGCACTACAACTTCACATTCCTGGTGAACCGACCGCCACACGACAACAACGACGTACGCCTGGGACTCAAGCACGCCATCGACCGCAAGCACGTCGTCAAACAGATTCTGCGCGGTCACGGCGTACCGGGCAACGATCATCCCATCTCGACGGTCAACCGCTACCACAACAAAGATCTACCCCAGCGCGCCTACGATCCGGAAAAGGCCAAGTTCTACCTGAAAAAGGCCGGCATGCTGAACGAGACATTCAACTTGCACTTGTCCGACGAGGGGTTCCCGGGTGCCGTAGACGCCGGCATGCTCTACCAGGAACATGCCGCCAAAGCCGGCATCAAGATCAACATCGTGCGCGAACCGGCCGACGGCTACTGGAACGACGTGTGGATGAAAAAACCCTGGTGCGCAGTCTACTGGGGCGGCCGGATCACTGAGGACTGGATGTTTACCACCACTTACGCGGCCGATGCGCCTTGGAACGACAGCAAATGGAAACACGACCGTTTCAACAAGCTTTTGTTAGCCGCCCGCGCCGAGTTGGACGACAACAAGCGGCGTGAGATGTACTACGAGATGCAGAAGATCTGCCGCGACGAAGGCCCGGTGATCGTGATGGCCTTCACCAGCTACATCGCTGCAGGTACCGATAAGCTGGCCTTCAACAAGATGGCTGCTAACTGGGAGTTTGACGGCTGGAGGTTCTCGGAACGCTGGTGGTTTAAATCCTGATAAAACCGCTTTGACGCATTGATCATAAAACGGGCTGGCGCCACGCGTCAGCCCGTTCGGCGCTAAAACTGCGAAGCGCCCGCCATCTGTCCAGCAGTGCATAGGTCCGCTAAACTCTGCCGAACTTGTGTCCTACCCCTGACTCGCTTTCTGATCCCCACTCTTCGCGCTCAAGGCCGCTCAAACACGGTAGGGATTCGCAGGACAGAAGACTCAACCGCCTCCCGAACAATTACGGGAGGGCGCCTTTTCCGCTCCCAGCACTCTGTGCCCCTTGCCTCACGCCATTCTCTCTGCAATCTGAATACGGGTGGTCTATCGCGTTGCGGGGCAAAAATCCTGACAGAAGCGCGCAGTTTAGACCCGGTCTATGTTGTTTTATCCTAACAAATACACATTTTTTTGAGACTAAATTCTTTGTGTCTTGCGAACCTGATGAAGGCATTCGGAAAGAAGCAAATTATTTTGGATGGGCGAATGGAATAAAATTTTATTAAGGGGTTTTACATCGAAGATACGGCTTCGGGAAACCCGTGTCTCAAAGC
Source organism: Desulfobacterales bacterium (assembly GCA_050053555.1). Taxonomy (GTDB): domain Bacteria; phylum Desulfobacterota; class Desulfobacteria; order Desulfobacterales; family JAHEIW01; genus JAHEIW01. Next base: position 1,773 of record JASFTL010000224.1, on the reverse strand, counting down.
CAGTTTTTCAAACATCTGGGCAAGTCCGGCTCCCAGCGTAAAGACGGACTCGATATTCAGATTTTCGTCGGCGGTTTCATCGAAATAAACATTGAGACTGGATTCAAGACCGTCTTCCGGCTTCCAGTAACAAATCATGACGGGAACTTTGGGCAGGGGGTGCAGAACGACAGATATATCGGATTCGAATTGTTGCGCCACCTGCTTTGCGCTGAACATGTGAATCAGGTCGTCAAAAAGGTGGGTATAGATGTCGGCCACGCGCTTAATGGGCTCTTCGCATCGTTTTTGGAAAAGCGCATAGCGTTCCTTGCCGTCTTTCAGTTCTCTGAACGAAACCCAGTTTCCTGAAATCGGCAGCCCCTTCGCATGCAGAATGTAGTTTAAAAACGGAATGACGACCCATGGATTGATGTGGATATCCGTGTAAAGATTTCCATCCGTATCGACGCCGAAGTCCTTGCCAAGAATCTTAAGGTTCAGTTTGTGATCCGCATACCGGGCCCCGATTCTTTCAGCGGCTGCAGCAAGATTGCAACGGGCGATTTCGTTTCTGAGCTGTTGCAGATATTCGTCCCGGTTTTGCGCGATTCCGTTCTGACTGGCTGGTTTTGTGGAATAGTGTTCGATGATTTCCCGATCCAGCTTCGGGCACTCCGCCAGTTTTCTTTGCCCCTGGAAGACGGCACCGGCAAATGCAAGACAGGTCTTTTCACCGCATTCGCGACAATTGGACATGTCGAGCAGCTTAAAGATTTCCATGGCATTTTTTGCCTGAGGCATGATGATCCTCGCTGTTTAACTTTAGTTCAATAAAACCCGAAACGACTCACATTTCTCCGGCTGTTTCGATAGCATCTTCGGGACATATTTCCGCACAACGTCCGCACTCAAGACAATGGAGTCCATCAATCAAATACACATCCCCTTCTGAAATCACTTCAACCGGACAGGCATCCAGACACAAACCGCAGGCGCTACATCTGGCTGTGATTTGATAACCTGACGGATGAACGCTTTCACCGCCGAAAGCAAACCGTGTGCGATTGGGCGGTTCAATGGAAAGATCAAATATCTCTCCCCTGCCCCGATAAAGGTGAAACCCTTCCAGAATATCACGCTTTTCACCGGGATAAAGATCGTTCATCATCGGATTGTGGTCAAATATTTTATCGATAATGTCGCGGCTATTGCAAAATTTAATATCGCCGATCACCCGCACCGAAACATAATTGGCGTCCATTCCGCATATTGCGATCTTCGGGTTGGCTTGAAGCTGTTTACAAAAGGCCTTGCCTCTGGCGGTTAAAAAATACAAACCATTTTCTTCCACGCGCATCACATCGATAATACGCGCAGCCGGGTGCCCATTGCTCACCGTGGCAAAAGTGATGGATTTGATTTCGCGCAGCAACGTAAGCGCTTTCTTTGTGATTTTATCCATGCCTACCTTTCAAGTTCAGCTAAATCCGAGACGTTGATTTCCAGCATCTTAACGCTGGCCAATATGCGGACCGTGTTGCGGGCAATGGCCGGAAAGCTTTCTCCTATCTGGTTAAGCTCTTGGGCCGTTTTCTTCATCAGCTGAATTTTTTCATTGATTTTATCTAAGTCGAATTGTTGTGCCATTGAATCTCCTTTTTATTCTTTTTTGCGGAGGTCTTTGAAACGTTTGGCCTTTATTTCATATCGCGGTAACGTTTCACAGCCGCAGATTTCAATATCATAACGCAAATTGGTCTTGAGCCTGAGCTGATCGACCAGCTCGGTCTC
>JASFTL010000223.1:0-6630 GCA_050053555.1 Desulfobacterales bacterium | reverse complement strand
GGGATGCCGTCATAAATAAACACCACCGCTGTGCCCATCTGGGGATGGAAATTGGTGGACATGCCTCCCACGTCATTGTGATCTGCCATTACCAGCAGCGGAAAGATGGCGATGGCCGCATGTTCAATCGCATGCAGGGCGCCCATTAAATCGAAATGTTGGGATTCACATTTGCGTTGAATTGACGCCGGAATTTGATACCATAGACCTTCGGTTTCAAAAATCTGAGGTGGCAGGTTCAGGGGAATTCGGTCAATTCGGGTTTTGGTTTGAACACGCCAGCGTTCGTATTCCGTAACCTGATCAGTTACTTTAATTTTCCCCATATAAACATCTGTACCCCAAATAAATTTTCGATCTTCTGATTTTATAATTTCAGTGAGTTTATGACCCCTGACGCGCGTATAATAGTCTACCCGCGCTCTGGACACGGCCACGGTTCGCGTCTTCAAATCAAGGGAATCTACCACGAAACTGGCCCCTTTATGCAGATAGACGGCACCGGGATGGGTTTCGCGAAAGGCTCTGTAATCGTCGACTTCGCCGATCAGCTTGTTGCTTTGGGTATTGATAATTTGAAATCGATTACCTGCCCCGCGCAAGTCCACATCGCGATGCGGCGCCTTGCGGCGTGCATAAATTTCTTTACCGTCGGCACTTTTCAATAATTGACCTTTTTTTTCCAGATCGGCCAGCGCTGTGGACGCATTTTTCGCGCAGAGCATGGCTTCATTGGTTTTTAGGGTTAGTTCAGCCGCTGCACACACCAGGTGCTGCATCATAATCTGTAAATTGAAGGGATTTACAACAGCTGCTTCCGGTTCCCGCTCAATAAAATCATGCGGATTGCGCATAAAATATTGATCCAGAGCATCCTGGCCGGCAATAAGAATCAAGGCGGCATCCTGGCCGCTGCGGCCCACGCGACCGCCTCGCTGCCAGGTTGAAATAACGGATCCAGGGTACCCGACCAGTAGACAAAGATCCAGATTCCCGATATCAATCCCTAACTCCAGGGCACTGGTTGTGATAACCGCCAATAAATCGCCGCTCGCAAGGCGCGCCTCAATTTCACGGCGTTCTTCCGGAAGAAGTCCGGCGCGATAGGCACTGATGCGCTTTGAAAAAGCCTCGGATTCGTTACTGGCCCAAATGGCGATGAGTTCGGTCAATTTGCGGGATTGGGTGTAGACAATCGTTCTCAGCCCTTTTTCCAATGCGGCCTTTAGTATAACAATTGCAGCCCTGGCCGGTCCCAGCACCGGATTTAAAAAGACAAGATGTCGGCGGCCCCGGGGAGCATTGCTTTGATCAATGGTTTTTACCTCCAGGCCGGTTAGCTGTCGGGTCAACTGGGCCGGATTTGCCACCGTGGCCGAACTGAAAACAAATGTTGGCGATGTCCCATAGTGGTGACAGATGCGATGAAACCGCCTGAAGATTTGAGCGACATGGGATCCCAGGATGCCGCGATAGGTGTGGACCTCATCGACGACCACCAGATGCAGTCTGGACAAAAACGGCGCCCACTTGCGGTGGTGCGCCAGAAGTGAGAAATGCACCATTTCCGGATTGGTGATGACGACGTTGGGAGGTGCTTCGCGAATGCATTTACGGCGATAAGCAGATGTGTCGCCGTCATAAATAGCAGCCGTGGGCCCGCCGGATTGAAGGGCTGCAGCCAGGGTCTTGAACGTTTGCAGCTGATCTTGAGCTAATGCCTTTAACGGGAAGACGTATAAGGCGGTAAAATCGGGATCCGTCAGAAAATGTTCCAGAACCGGCAAGTCATAAACCAGGGTTTTACCGCTGGCGGTCGGAGTGGCAACAATCACATGATGACCGCTGCGGACACAATCAATTGCGTTGGCCTGATGCCGGTATAAATTTTTAATTCCAACAGATCTCAGAACAGCATGGATCGGATCCGGCCAGGGTTTTTGCGGTTCGGCCCATTCAGGAGGGGTGGCCGGCAGGGTTTTTTGAAATTCCACCTGAGATCCGAGGCGGGTCGAAGCCGAAAGTGAATCTAAAAATTCACGAATCCGGGATTGTTTGTCCATTGGGGAAATTTGGATGGTTTCATTACCGGCAAATCCATCGCCGCATTTTACGGTGATATTTTTTAAACGTCAATAAGGCTGTGCCTTATTTACTCTTTGACGCGTTCGACATATTCTCCGGTACGGGTATCGATTCGAATCAATTCACCTTCCTGGATAAAGGGCGGGACGTTTAAAATATAACCTGTCTCCAGAGTCGCCGGTTTAGAGTCCCCGGATGCGGTATCCCCTTTAACCCACGGATCCGTCTTTTTAACCAGCAGATCAATGAAAAACGGCAGGGAAATCCCGATGGGGCTGTCTTTGAATAATAGAACATTACAAACCGTATTTTCTTTTAAAAAATTTTGGGCGTCCCCAACCTGTTCTGCGCTCACAAACTCCTGATCGTAGGTGTTGGTGTTCATAAAACACAACTGATCACCCTCTGAATATAAATATTCCATTTCGACTTCTGCCAGATTCGCTTCTTGGAATTTCTCTCCGGATCGAAAAGTCTTGTCAAACTGAGCGCCGCTCAGCATATTTTTCAATTTGCACTTGTAAAGTGCCTGGCCTTTGCCGGGCTTGACAAACTCGAATTGCACAATCACATAGGGCTCTCCTTCGATTTCAAGTTTCAGCCCTTTTCGCAAGTCTCCACTTTCAAGCATATTTTGTTATCCTCCTTAACGGCACAATGGATGTTTTAGGGGCTTGTTAGCATAAATTTTCTTTAATCCGTCTCTGTAAAATGGTTGACATTTAGAGCCGTCTCTAACATATTCTCCCTGAATTCGCAAACCGATTACCGCTATTGGTTGCACGAGATGCTATTCATTATTTATAAATTAAATCTTTGCTTTTTGGGGAAAACCATTTAAAATAATCATAACACCGCACAAGGCTAAAAGCACGAAATCATAGACTTTACTTTCATTTCGTGTTTTCGTTTTTTCTTGGCCGCCTCAATTGCATTTAAAGAAAACGCAGCACAGTGCATTTAGCCGGGGTACATTTGCGAAGGCAGATTCCATGATACTCATCATCGACTTTGGATCCCAGTACAACCAATTGATTGCTCGGCGGGTGCGGGAAAATCATGTGTACTGTCAAATTGAGCCACCAACGATTAAAGCCGGTACGATCAAGCGTTTAAATCCGGATGGTATGATTTTATCGGGTGGGCCGTCGAGCATTTACGAAAAAAACAGCCCCAAAATCGATCCGGCAGTGTTTAAACTGGGCATTCCCGTGCTGGGTATCTGTTACGGCATGCATTTTATGATGTCTGTCCTGGGCGGGACTGTTAAGAGGGCTGGCAGACGTGAGTACGGCTTTGCTGAACTCCAAATTAAACGCCAAGCAGGCGTTTTTGAGGGCATTCATAAAAAGACCCAATGCTGGATGAGTCATGGCGACTCTATTCAGCGGCTGCCAAATGGTTTCACAATTTCTGCAGCCACCGAAAATACCGCGGTGGCGGCAGCTGCTCATCGAAGCAAACCTCTGATCGGAGTTCAATTTCATCCGGAGGTTGCCCACACGCTGTTGGGCAAAAAAATGCTGCGAAATTTTCTATTTAACATCTGCGGATGCACGCGCTCCTGGACGATGAAATCATTTGCCAGGGATGCCATTGAAAGCATCCGCAATGCGGTGGGTGATAAAAAAGTTATTCTGGGATTAAGCGGCGGAGTGGATTCATCCGTGACCGCAATATTGCTGCACAAAAGCATTCAAAAGCAGCTGACATGCATTTTTGTCGATAACGGTCTTTTGAGAAAAAAAGAGGCCGACAAGCTAAAAGTTACTTTAAAACAGCATCTGGATATCAACATTCGATTTGTCAATGCCGCGTCCAGATTTTTAAAAGCACTGGCTGAGGTTTCAGATCCTGAAAAAAAGCGCAAAATCATCGGGCGAATCTTTCTGCAAGTTTTTGAAGCGGAGGCCAAAAAGATAAAAGGAGCCGAATTCCTCGCCCAGGGCACACTCTATCCGGATGTGATTGAATCGGTATCGGCCTTTGGTGGTCCAACCTCTGTTATCAAATCGCATCACAACGTGGGCGGACTTCCCCGCAAAATGAAACTAAAGCTCATTGAACCCCTGAGATACTTGTTTAAGGATGAAGTTCGTCTTCTGGGCAAAGAGCTGGGACTGCCGGACAATCTGGTCTGGCGTCAACCCTTCCCCGGTCCGGGCCTGGCAGTTAGAATCTTGGGCCCGATCACCCGGAAGCGTTTGCAGATTCTAAGGAATGTTGATGAGCTTTTACTTGAAGAGATCAGAGATGCAGGATATTATAAGAAACTATGGCAATCATTTGCTGTTCTATTGCCACTCAAAAGCGTGGGGGTAATGGGTGATCAGCGCACATATGAAAATATTGTAGCGCTCCGGGCGGTAACCAGCAAAGACGCCATGACAGCGGATTGGGCAAAATTACCCCACAAATTGCTCGGGAAAATTTCCAACCGCATAATCAATGAAGTCGATGGGGTTAACCGGGTGGTATATGATATCAGTTCAAAACCACCCAGCACTATCGAATGGGAATAAAAAGGAATCGTAAACATGATTGATGACGAACAATATTCTTCATTTAAATTTAATGGAGATGAAGAACCTGAAACAGAGCAAACGCTTTACCAGGATGAAGCTAAAGAACGACGACTTGAAAAAATAAGCCATCGGGTAACCATTATATCAATTCTCATCCCGGTTCTGATCGGGGTGGTATTCTACATTGCTTACCGTGATATTACCAGCCGGGTCAGCCTTAGTCAGGATACCGGGGCCATGGAAATCCAAAATCTTTCCGCCCAGCTACAGGATAAATTCGATGACTTATCAGCAAAAACCAGTGAACTAGAAGCATCAGTGGTTCAGAAGCTCGCTGCTCTTGAAAAAGTGGACAAGGCCATGAAAGCCAACCTTAAAAGCGCTGAAGAAACGGTCTCAAAAATAAGCGCAACGAAAGCGGATAAAAAAGATCAGCAAAATGCCATTGCCAAAATCGATACGGCATTGAACCCTATTCGCGAGGAGTTAAAAGATTTGTCAACGATTCAAAATGATCTCAAGGCCGTAACTGCCGAGCTCCAGTCACTGGATAAGGATGTGCAGCAAAAACTGACGACCATGTCTGCAAACATCGATAAGGCGCTGCAAGACTTAACAAAAATTCAATCCGATATGTCCGCCCTGTCTAATCAAAAATTAGACAAGGACACTTTGCAGCTTGAACTGCTAAAAGCCAAGAAACGTTATCAAAAGGAATTGGACCTTACAAAGGCAGCTCTCGACAAACGCCTGACGTCGATTCTCAGAAAGATAAGGGACCTGGAAAAGATCGCCCAAGCGCCGCTGGCAGCTCCGAAGCCGTCAAGTGGAACGAATTCTGCGGGGTCAGCAAACATTGTTGAGCAGGAAATCAAGGAGTAAGAATTAATGATGAGGAAATCCGTCCGCCAGCGTGAAAGACTTTGCGAACGAACGCTTTCGGCAGATTCCGTTTCCTGCTTTTCGCATTGATATAGTTGCCATCTGATTCTAGTGTTAAATCAGCATATACTCCCATCCTATCCACTCGGTACTTCATATGAATAATGACGATTTAAATCAGCTATTAAAATATGTGGCGGAAGGCCGACTATCGGTCAAAGATGCTGCAGCGCAGCTGCGTCATATTGCCTATGAAGATATCGAATATGCGCATGTGGATCATCACCGATCCTTGCGAAAAGGGTTTCCGGAGGTTATTTTCGGACAGGGAAAAACCGCAGATCAGGTGATCGGCATTATGGATAAAATGAAAGACCAGGAAAATGTTATCCTGGCAACCCGCGTTAAGCAAGTTAAAGCCGATGCGATTCTTTCCCGATTTCCTGATGCAGTTTATCACCCCGATGCCAAAATGATTGTGTGGGTTTCCAAAAAGCCCCGAATTATCGGCCGTGGAACGATCGTGGTTATTTCAGCCGGCACATCAGACATACCGGTTGCCAAAGAGGCCTTTCTAACAGCAAAAGCGATGGGCAACCGCGTAGAAACCATTTTTGATGTCGGCGTATCGGGGATCCATCGCCTGTTTGGCCACCAAGATATCATTGAAAAAGCATCCGTTCTAATTGTTGTCGCCGGAATGGAGGGTGCTCTGCCCAGTGTCGTTGCGGGCATGGTCAGCCGCCCGGTGATCGCTGTGCCGACCAGTGTGGGCTATGGCGTCAGCCTGGGCGGTCTGGCAGCACTGTTTGCGATGTTGAACAGCTGCAGTTCAAATGTGGCCGTCGTTAACATTGATAACGGATTCGGCGCCGGTTATATGGCGTCGATCATCAATCGCAAATAGAACTGATTCTAGAAAGGCCGATATCGAGGACGACGAGGAGCACGAGCACGAATGCGGTCTTAGGCAACGTTTCTTCGCCTCGCGCTTTGAACTGCTTTAAATAGAATATTATGAGGAGTTTTTCTTCGAATGCAGAGCAAGGGCATGGGGCCGAAAAGGCGTAATTTCTGAGGAATATTCATCATGGAAATCAATGAAGCTATTACCACATTTTCCCAGAGTGAGAAGATA
>JASFTL010000222.1:0-6663 GCA_050053555.1 Desulfobacterales bacterium | reverse complement strand
GCGAATCGGGATCACCCAACCAGCCATTAGCCAGAGCGTAAGAAGGGGCGAGGCTATTGCCAAAGAAAATGGGTTTGAACTAATGGATTCATAGAAAATTATAATTTTATGGGCGTCCCCTAGTTTGTTTTTTGTTATAAAAGAAAAAGGCGGTTCGAAAATCGAACCGCCTTTCTCCTCTCCATCTGTTCTCCTCCATCAGGCTGTCGGCTTTGTGCCGTGCACCTTGTGCCGTGCGCCTTGCACCTTTATTATATCACTGGCAGTGAATCTGGTGCCGCGCTCATGATACATTTCATAGCGGCGCTGGATTTCTTCCCACCGCTGTTTGGTCCGCCTCAGAATGATGGTCAGAATTTTAAGCAGCCCTAACAGCACCAGCACAATGGCCAGCTCCCGGCCGCGGATTTCATTCCAGACAGGTCCTGCCTGCTTTCCTTGGTTGTGCGAAGATGCCGTTGTAATAAAGCATCCACTGGCAACAGAACTGCCGCCCCCGCCGGATCCAATCGAGGAAGATGAAACGCCTACCCCCGACGGATCGACAATGATGCCGTTTGCGGTGCCGTCAGCATCGCCCTCACCGCCGTCCTGCAGATAAAGGGTGATGGATTGCCTGTCCTCACTAAAGTCGGTCTGGCTGGAATAATCCGTCCAGGTGGTTTCGATGGGGTCATATTTGAACCAGCGGCCGCCCTGCGGTGCAGGCTCAGAAAAGTAAACGGTGATTTCGGCCTGATCCCCGGGCTGATCCATGATGAGCTTAAAATTGATTAATCCAAACGGGAAATACTCGGGCGTGCTTGCCGCACTGGCATATATTGAAACGCCAGTATCCTCTTCAGCTGATATGGATTCGATGCCGACTACGCTGTTGGAGCCTTTAAAACTGATGCCCAATGCTTTGCCGCCGCCGGTTTTAACACATTTAATCGTATTTTGATTTGAGTCCCAATTTCCGTCTCCATCTAAGTCGGACGGTGTGTCGACTTCCTGCACATCGGGTATTCCATTATTATTGGCGTCAGCGGGATCGGCGCCGGTGGAAAATGATGCGGTGCCGGACCATTTAGACGGCGTGCCATGGTTGTCATAATATCTGGCTTGCCAGATATAGTCTGCGTTCTTGCCTAAGATCAGCTTGGGCACTTCCAGCTCGGTCAGCAAATATTCACTGGTGATGTCGAAAATAAGGACATTGTCGGATTCCCTGTAAATCTGCCACTGCGTTGCGGAATGAAAATCGCCGGAATTAGGATCAAAAAATTGATTGGTTTTCAGTACCGGGGTTAGTGCCACTAGCTGCTGATTGATCGGCGTCATTAGTGCGGGAGCATCGGGCTCAAAGTTGTCCTGGGGAACGACCGGATCGGTGCCGGCATAATACTCATCCAGATTGCTGAGGCCGTCTGCATCCCGATCATCGGATGCATCGTCTATTAACGGGTCAAAACCGTACTGCAGCTCCCACGCATCCGGCATTTTGTCGTTGTCGTCATCTGTATCGGCATTATTGCCGATGCCGTCAGCATCCGTATCGGTTGTTTCGCTCGCATCCGACGGGAATGCATCCTCATTATCCGGAACCCCATCGCCGTCTGAGTCGCCGAAGGGCACCGTAAAAGATACTTGATTGGAATAGCCGCTTTCGTTCCCGTTGGCGTCATAGGCGGTGGCAGCGAAATAATAAGTTTTGCCTTCATCCAATCCGGATACGGTACAGGTCGTGTTCTTGCCGGCATCTTTGCTAAAGCTGTAATTGCCACTGGCGGTGCCCCAGTAGATTTTGTATCCGGCCAGTTCCGGCTCCGTATTTGGATCCCACTCGAGATCAACATAAGCCGCATGCGCGACAGATAAGGGAAGAGCGCATAATAAAACAATTAACGGCACAAGGCGCACAGCGCACGGCACGCGGCCCAAAGCTCTGCCCTTTCCTGCCAAAGGTCGGAACTTAATCCTTGAGCCTTCAGCCTTGAGCCGGTTTGTAAAAATTGATTTACGAAAACAATACCCTAAACACCTGAGAATGATATGCCTAATAATGACTGTAAAAAGCAAAACAACACCTCCGTTGAGAGACATCTAAAACCGACCGAGATGCACTCAACAAGAAGTGCTGTTCTCGCCCGGCAACCCTGCTGCCTTTCCTTCCCCTCGGATTAAGGCCAGTGGCTTTGCGTCCCGCCTTTTCAGGCGGTTTGCCTTTTCGAGCTTCCTTTATCCACAGATTACACAGATTAACGCAGATTATTTCTTTTAAAAAAGTCCTTGTCTGTCTGTGTGGGTCTCTGGTTAATTGTTTTTTTCTCCGCAGACTCGCTGTCCATCGTAGGATCTTTCCTGTTAAAAATGACTACATCTGTCAGTGAATCTGCACGCCTGATTAAATTCAATGTTCAATCAAGCTTCTCAGGATTGCTCTTCGGCTAACTTTTCAACCGCGCCCTATTAGAGCAAAACAGGTGCCAAAATTTTATTCCAAATCACAGCATGGAGCCTCAACGACAAAAAAACCGATGAAAAAATTGGAAAAAAATTGTAATATTGGTGGGTTATTGGATCGTATTTTCTAAAGTGATTTTTGGAAATTTTATTTAATACATTAAAGAAGCCTATTTTCCAGAATTATGAACGCTAATTTTTGACTAGAATTTATAATTTTGTATAACTAGTCCGTATGATTTAAAACACGCGAGTAAATCAAATTTGTTGGCCTGAACCTCATTCAGCGGTAATAGAAAAAATTAGCGGGTATCGCGAATTTATTTAAACTAGTCATTTTCAGCCAACGCCCGCCAATTCATGCACCGCAGCAGATGCCTGCGCAACATGATTTTTTGCCGGATCAGGCCGAGCGCCCGGCTCGAGATTAAACGCAGGTCTCGACTAACACCATGCGTCCCACAGCTCTTTGATTATTAAATTACAGAAGCTTGATTTGAATTACACTTTTGTTATTAGATCTAGTTTTAGACAGGATTAACAGGATTTTCAGGATAATTCTTTTCGTCAATTTCCAGATGAAATTGACGAAACCCAATCAGCCTACGGCTGAAAAAAAAATGATATCACTTGTTAAATTACTTAGGAAGCAGCTCGAAAAATTTACCACATTAAAACAGTATATAAATTTTATTTCCGCTGAAAGCGGGTTGTGTATTTTCAGTTTCATCCCGCCGTCGCCGCTCTGAGCGGCTAGGGCGCGGTAAACCCGGAAACTGAAAATGAAAAAAATCCAGATAATCCTGTAAATCCTGTCCAATCAATGGGGTCCATCGCCATCTTAATACTTCATAATCGTAAATCTGAATCTTTGGACCTTGCTTGTGGGGTCGTAGCGCGGAGTGCGAAGCCCCAAACCATTGAACCTGTTATTGAGTTGTATTTATAGAATAAATTTTGGTATACTTATAGATTAACCGAACCTTTCGAATTTATAAAATTAACAACAATAGAATTCTTTCGAAATCAAAAAAACACCCGCATTTATTAATTTGAGACGATTAATTTAGATTTGGAGATGTTGGAATGAATGATACCAGCAGCGTTAGACCGCACGGTGGCGAGCTGATCGATCTATGTGTGGATGAAAAACGCGCCCTTTTGTTAAAGGAAATCGCCCTCAATCTGCCGGATGTTACCTTAAATGAGCGCCAGATGTGCGATCTGGAACTGCTGGCCACAGGCGGGTTTTCGCCTTTAAAAGGCTTTATGACCCGTTCTGATTATGAATCCATCCTTGACCGCATGCGGCTTCAAAATGATGTGCTGTGGCCGATTCCGATTTGCCTGGATGTCGGCGAGCTTCAGGCGCGCAACCTTGAAGCTGGTCAGTCGGTCGCTCTGCGGGATCCGGAAGGCTATTTGCTTGCGGTGATGCATATTGAAGATATCTGGCCGCTTGATCGCGAAAAGGAGGCCAGGCTGATTTATGGCACGCTTGATAAAACCCATCCGGGAACCGATTATCTGTTTAATGTTGCCGGCGATTACTATATCGGCGGCAACCTCGAAGTTTTAAGCCCGCCGCTTCATTCGGATTTTAAGCAGTTGCGCATGACGCCAGCTGAAATTCGCTTAAATTTTAAAAAATTCGGCTGGAAGCGCATGGCAGCATTTATGACCCGCAACCCGATTCACCGCCCGCAGTTTGAAATGACGATGAATGCCATGCGTGATGCCAATGCCAATCTTTTGCTGCTGCCGATTGCCGGCATGACCAAACCCGGCGATTTTGATCACTTCACACGGGTGCGCTGCTATCGGCGAGTTGCGGAGCATTATCCCCCGGATACATTTATGCTGAACCTGCTGCCTCTGGCCATGCGCATGTCCGGTCCGCGGGAAGCGCTGCTGCATGCCATTGTGGCCCGGAATTACGGCTGCACTCATTTTATCACCGGCCGGGACCATGCCGGTCCCGGCCTCGATTGTAACGGCAATCCTTATTATAAAAGTGATGAAGCCTGCAAACTGACCGAAGAATACAGCAAAGAGGTCGGTGTAACGGTTGTGCCCTTTAGCGAGATGGTCTATCTGCCTTTTGAAGATGAATTCCGCTGCGCCGATAAGGTCCCGGAGGGCACGCAGTTTATTTCACTTTCCGGCTCTGATATTCGAAATCGGATCCGCGCCGGCCGCAAAATACCGGATTGGGCCACATTTCCTGAAGTTGTCCATGAACTTCAAAAAGCATATCCGCCGCCGCGCAGACAGGGGTTCACGGTTTTCCTGACCGGACTTTCCGGCGCCGGCAAATCCACCATTGCCAAAGTACTCTATGCGCGTTTTCTGGAAATCGGGGATCGTCCGGTAACACTGCTGGACGGAGACATCGTGCGGCACAATTTGTCCAGCGAACTTTCCTTTTCTAAAGAGCACCGGGATATTAACGTCAAGCGCATCGGTTTTGTCGCCAGCGAGATTACAAAGAACCGCGGCATTGCCGTTTGCGCCCCGATCGCACCGTATGCATCCACTCGCGGGGAAATACGTAAAACCATCGAAGACTATGGCGGCTTCATCGAGGTGCATGTGTCCACACCCATTGAAGTGTGTGAAAAGCGCGATCGCAAGGGCATGTATGCCAAGGCAAGAGCCGGGTTGATCAAGGGCTACACCGGCGTCGACGACCCTTACGAAACACCTGAAAATTGCGAGGTGCGCATCGATACGACCCATATGACACCAGATGAGGCTGCCCGCCAGATCATACTCGTTCTCCAGCAAAAAGGTTTCATATGATTCGGTTGGCCTGTTATGCTTGTTGTCCGCTTAAGCCCGTTAAAATAGGACACAGATAAACACAGATGCACACAGAAAAAAAAATAATGAATAAACAAAAAAACTGCGTTTATCTGAGTAAATCTGTGTCCCGTTAAAAATGGCTTCTTCAGCTCATCGCGCTTTCAGCGGGACGCATTTTAGACAGCTGTAAGGATCGTTTATCATGAATATTTTAGTTACCGGCGGGGCCGGGTATATCGGCTCTCATTGCTGCAAAGAGCTGTCCAAGAAGGGCTTCCACCCCATAACAATCGATAACCTGGTATACGGACACAAAAATTTTGTCAGATGGGGCGAATTCTTTCAGGGTGATGTAGGCGATCCGGCACAGTTAAAAGAATGCCTCAGTCAGCACAAAATCGATGCTGTCATGCATTTTGCGGCTTACGCTTATGTGGGAGAATCAGTTGAAGATCCTATAAAGTACTATGAAAATAACCTGCGCAACACGATCCAACTGCTGCATGCCGTCCTGGAAAATGACATCAAATACGTTGTGTTTTCTTCAACCTGTTCAACTTACGGCAATCCCCGTAAAATTCCGATTGACGAAGACCACCCTTTAAACCCCATCAACCCATATGGGAAGACAAAACGCATGATTGAAGAAATCCTGGAAGACTATCAGGCTGCCTATGGTTTGAAATATATCAGCCTGCGCTATTTCAACGCTGCCGGAGCAGATCCGGATGCGGAAGTCGGCGAAGATCATGATCCTGAGACCCATTTAATTCCGCTGGTGCTCGATGCGGCCGCCGGGAAACGCGAAGTCATTAAGGTATTTGGCACCGATTATGAGACACCGGACGGCACCTGCATCCGGGATTACATTCACGTTTCCGACTTGGCCCAGGCCCATATCCTGGCCCTGCAGCAATTAATGGGCGGTGGGGACAGCAGCGTCTACAATCTTGGAAACGGACAAGGATTTTCCGTCCTGGAAATTATCGAGCGCGCCCGCAAAATCACCGGAAAAAATATTACCATCGAAAATTCCGATCGCAGAGCGGGTGATCCGCCGGTGCTGATCGCCTCCAACGAAAAAGCCACAAAGGAACTGGGCTGGAAACCTCAATATGCCGATATCGATGATATCATCAGCACCGCCTGGCGATGGCATCAAAAGCTTTGACCCTGAAAGGCTCAAAGCCTTCGGTTTTCAGTGTTCAGGTTTCAGGTGTCAGCATTTGGCTCGGCGGGTCAATCCTTGGCTTCGTAGCCTATATGCTGGAAGCAGTCCAAAAAAGATCTATGGTTTCAGATGAAACATAGTAACTGACACCCGAAACCTGGCACCCGATTATACTATTGAACTTTAAAAAACGATCTTGTGAGTAAGGAACTACTTTGAACGAAGCTAAATCCGAGCAACTA
>JASFTL010000221.1:0-6666 GCA_050053555.1 Desulfobacterales bacterium | reverse complement strand
TGCCGTCAGGCCAAAAATCAATGCGGCCTGTTGCCAATACCGAATAAACGTCCCCGGCCTCTATATAGATACCGGTGTCCTTCATACCAGCCTGGCCGCCGAAAACGGTTGCATGTTTATATTCTCGGACGATAGGGGGTAACGGTTCGGGCATCTGAATGTTGGTGGTTGCACATCCCAGGAGGGTCAGCAAAGCGCAAAGGAGAAGATATCTCAGAGCCGGCAAAAATTTAGCCCTTTTCATCGTACTCAGCCTCCGAGGCGTGATCATATAGTGGTTGTCAAAAAAACGTTCCGGTATTCAAACGTTTTTTTCTACAACCACTTATGCCGCCATTCCGTCATTTGGAACGTAATTATGGAAAGCGGTATAAATGCATGCAGGCGATCATTTATGATTTTTTATGGCGATTTTATATGAATTCGACCCCGCACGCTGCGCAATCGGGTTGATAAAAAATCTAAAGCCAGCAGAGAAATTGAAATGTATCGCGGAAATAGCGTCGAAAATCGTAAAAATCCGCTTTATTCACACCGATCTGAGAACAGAAGCTAGACTGACAACTGAGAGGAGATTTGAAAAATATCCTAAGTAAAAACCCATTGCATGTCAAAAGAAAATTGAAAGATCGCTCAAACGGAGGGCTGAAGGAGATGGATAGCTGTCATCATCAGAAAATGCCGGGCACTTTCAGAAATCGATAGGATATTCGATAACCCGCATCTTCTTCCAGCGGCCCTGCAGATAACGCCAAAAAGACGAGGCAAACAGACAGAACACGAAAAGCGTGGCGCAACTCCAGGCGTAATAAAGCCCGGCACCAAATAGTTCCACGCCGATATAGATCGGCAAAATCATCACCGCCAGTGAAAGCAGGCCGATACTCCACATGATAAAACGCGTGTCGCCGGCACCTTTGAGCACCCCGATGCAGACCATATACAGGGCATCAAAAAAAAGATACGCCGCCACAAACCGCAGCAGGATCGTACCCGCTTCACGAATAGCGGTATAGCCCTCGGGCGTCATGTGATGGGGTCTGAAAAGTTCGAGCAAGGGATGGGGTACGAGCAAAAAAAGCAAGAGCAACAAAAATATATAACCTAAAACGATATGGATCGTCGCCCGGGTTGCCGCCAGGGCTTCATTTACACGATTGCGGCCCAGGGCCTGGCCGACCAAGGTGCTGGTGCCCAGAGAAAAACCCATCATCGGCATAAAGGCCAATGAATTAATCGACAAAACAATATTGGTGACAGCCAGCTCCAGTTTGCCGATGCGCCCCACCATCAAAATAAAAAACGTAAACGCGAAAATATCCATGCTAAACTGAATCGCACTGGGAACACCATATCTCATGAGGCGGCCGAAAAGACTCGTTTCGAAAGTACGATGCGATATCACTTTGAAAACCCGATCATTTTTGCGGGTAAAAACCATCAAACCAAAAACGAGGGTCACCAGCGACCAGGACATCACCGTGGCGATCCCGGCTCCCAATATCCCCCATTGGGGAAAAAACCAGAATCCATTGATCAGGGCATAATCCAGCGGGATGTTAAAAAGGGTTCCGGCCATGTTGATGATCATCACCGGCCGGGTCAGACCGCGCCCGCTAAAAAAGCAGGACAGACTGGTTCCAGTGATCAGTATGCCCGATCCCAGACACAGAATCCGAAAATAAATGACTTCTAAAGCCTGCACTTCCGGGGAATGGCCGCTAACGCCAAACAACGGTTCGGCCAGAAAATAAAGGCAGGCCATGGCCGCTCCGGAAAGAACTGAAAAATAGATTCCCTGCCACAAGACCGCTCCGACCCGATGGAGCGTCCCGGATCCGGTATACTGGGCCACAAAAACATTCAAATACTGGGCAGTGCCCAGAAAAAATGAAATAAATAAATAAGACGTGATACCGGCCGGCAGGGCCGCGGCAATGGCATCCAATGAATAATTGGCCAGGAAAATCCGATCGGTAAATTCCATGATCATGGTGGAAGACATACTGACCACCAGCGGTAGACTGATCCGAAAAACTTCGCGATACGGTTTGACTTCTTTTTGGGTTGAAAACTGAGAACTCATCTCTGCACATTTAAAAATCTGATTGTTCGTTTGTCTTGATGGCAAAAAGGACGGTTAGCCATACCGCTAACGCAGATATTTTGCAAGGGAGGCTTCAGGGAAAAGAATTATTGATGAAAATTTTTGGCCTCACGCAGAGACGCAAAGACGCCAGAGGCCATTTTTAATAAAATAGCGTTCATTGCAGCTTAGCGGCCCACGCCCGCCATCGCGAGTCGTTCAGGCGAGACGAGCGGGTTTGCGTGAGTAATCATATTAAAAAGAACCAGTTCCACCTTCTTACTTTAGTCACTTTGCAGGAGCGTTTGTAAGAGCTGGTCCGGGGCTACCCCCAATCCGGACTCAGGCGCCCGCCGGCATCTTTACGATATGGCATCCAGGTTAGACCGAATAGGTCCAGAGTGATATCGGTGCTCTTCGGTTTCACCAGGACTTCTTCTAATTCTTCCGTAGCGGGATCAAAGGTGGCCTCCAGGTTTTCAATATCGGCCTTGAGGCGCTCGTCCATTTCAGCCATGTCTTGTTTCACCGCCGCAGCCGTCTCCTGGGCCCGGGCAACATCCATCTTTTCTTTTCGCATCCTGCCGGCAGATTTCATGGCGCTGCCAAAGCGCGTGGCTGAACGGGTGCTGACCGCCTTGCGGCCCATAAAAGCGCCCAGTATTGCTGTGCCGAATGAAATCATGGTTTCCATTTTTTTGGATTTGGCCTGTTCCTGTTCGCGCATGATGGCCTGCTCGGCGCGCATCAATCGATTTTGAAGCGTGTCGAATTTCGAGCTGTATTTGCGGCGCAGCTTTTCGACTTCCAGATCGCGTTTTTCACGTGCGGTCTGGGACACCCGCGCCAGGAATTCACTTTTCGATTCTTTGGGACCGCTGATCAGCTTAAACCGTTTTGAGCGATAGAGGGTCAAGGGGCGATTTTGCCGTATCCAGCGCAGAAGATCCTTGTTCCATTTGCTGTAGGATTTTGCTTTTTCGGCCATGGACGGCAGATCGCCAAAGTTCGCACCGGACAAAGGCGCCGTATCGACATCCTCCGAGCTTAATCCGATTTCTTCAGCCTGCTCCCAATCCAGAGCGACCGGTCCATCCTCCAGCATGGCGGCAAACGCCAATTTCTCGGTTGCATCGACTTTATATCGCGCACTGGAATAGTGAACATCCATCCAGCCGGCCGCTGCAGGGTAGTATATCAGCCCCTGACCGGCGCCGGATGCGGGCAGATACAAAACATTGATACCGGGGGCAACGACCGGCGGTTGCGAGCCGAACTCGGGGGGCTGACCCCCCGCCGGCTGGGCGCCTGCCGTCGCCCCAACTGAGGCGGCCGGTATTGTTGCAGTCGCAGCCGCTGCCTGGGATTTTTTGTCCGCCATTAATACTTTGATCTGTTCACGGGTCAGAGGCCCGCGCAGATATGACAGCACCCAGCGGGTCTCAAAGGTAACCGGTGCGTTTTCGTGGACATTATTTAAAAGAAATACGCGCTTGCCCAACCCGGCGAGGATTTCCTCCATCCGGCCGCGGTCAAATCCGGTTCCGGCGGCCGCCCCTTCCAGCCCGGCCAGCACTCGTTCTTTGTCACGGTCGGTCTGCAACCGGCCGATAAACCAGGATCCGGTATTGGATAACCCTTTGTAGTCCAGGTCAACCGGATTTTGAGTAGAAAGCACTACACCCAGGCCAAAAGCCCGCGCCTGTTTCAACAACGTTAAAAGTGGTGCTTTGGATGGTGGGTTTTTGACCGGCGGAAAATAGCCAAAAATTTCGTCCATATATAGAAGGGCGCGCAGGCTGGAAGTCCCCGTCTGGGTTCGCATCCAGGCAAGTATTTCGTTTAACAACATGGAAACAAAAAACATGCGCTCGGAATCCGAAAGATGGCTGATGGTAAAGATCGAGGCCTTGGGTTTTCCATTATCTGAAAAAAGCATACGATTGATATTCATCGGCTCGCCTTCAAGCCAGGCTTCAAAACCGGGAGCTGCTAATAGATTGTTAAGCCGCATGGCCAGTTGAAACCGATCCTTGGCCGGATAAAATGAATCCAGATCCATGACACCGATACGCTCAAAAGGCGGTGTTTGAATCGCGCGGATTAATCCGGCAAGATCGAGGGCTTTCCCGGTCGCCCAGGTGGATTCAAGAATATTGGAAACCAAAATATGTTCCCGGCTGGTTATGGGATCGGCTTCCATGCCCAGCAGCGCCAGCAGGCTGGTGGCGGTGGTTTGAATGCGTTCGCGCAGCAGATCCGTATCCTGACCAACCGCCTGTGGTGGAGGGGCGAAGCTGCGCAGTACACTCACCGGCAGCCCGGCACTGCTGCCCGGCGTATAGACGGCAAAATCAGCTGAGGTCTGCAAACGGGCAATGCGCTCGGGTTCCTGGCCCCAGCCGGCCAGTCCCTTGCGCCACAACTGAGCCTGTTTGGCGGCAAATTGTTCCGGTGTTAAACCGGCATTCAAAGCGTCCTGCTCATTCACCCATGGACGGAGATCTTCGGGACGCAGCTGCGGAAAATTCAACATCAGGTTGGTTAGATCGCCTTTAGGGTCGATGGCGATTATCGGTATATTATCGATCAGCGCTTCTTCAAGAAGTCCGATACCAAGACCGGTCTTCCCGCTTCCGGTCATCCCGATA
This sequence comes from Desulfobacterales bacterium, assembly GCA_050053555.1. Classification (GTDB taxonomy): domain Bacteria; phylum Desulfobacterota; class Desulfobacteria; order Desulfobacterales; family JAHEIW01; genus JAHEIW01. The sequence goes on along the minus strand of JASFTL010000221.1, from coordinate 1,929 downwards.
ATAACAGCGTGGGTCGTCAGATCTTTTGAATCATACAATACCAGATCATCCCGGCGCTTGCGCGCGGCCATCTCGTATTCTTTACCCAGAAAAAAGGCCCCTAGTTTTTCATATTCGTTCATGGCTATCCTCCCAAATTTAAGGATAAAAGAAATGCCTAAAGTGCCTAAAGTTTAAAATCGGAATTGGGTCATTTTTGTATTATTGATCACGAAAAGCCGATCGTTCGTGATAGAAGATAACATGATGCGTTCCCGGTAACCATAAAAAGTTTCGCGCCTGAAGATGAAAAGATGTTTGCGTTGGAAGTAAATATTTCTTGTATGCGATAAATATGGTGCAGTTAACCTATTTGTAAAGGGCCGCATGAAAAATCCGATTCAGCTCTAGTTGCGGTTATCAGCAAAGATGGTCCCTTAAGAACATTCTGGAAGCGATAAAAGAAAATGCGTTCCTGGGGGATTTACCTACTCTTCCAGTCAGAAATGCGGGATTCCACCCACCAATCGATATCCGTCAACCCTGTCTGCGTTTCAATTCAGCCTGATGCGCAATAAAATCTGATTAAAAAGATTACTATAGTCAACAGCTTATGCAGTTAATGATATCCGAGCCGATCCTTCGGCACCTTTTTCAACATGTTCTGGCACGGCTTTTGATTTTACATTCAAGCAAATCTCATGACGGAAAAATTAGCCGTCGGCTTGTCAAGAAATTGGCATTGCATTTAGCGATCACAAGTAAACCAAAAGGAAGGAGAACTGATTATGGCGGATTACAAACTCAACGAGATCGAAGGTATTGGGCCAACATATGCCGCAAAATTTGCCAAGGCCGGCATCAAAACTGTTGGTTCGTTATTGAAACATGGATGCACCCGTGAAGGGCGCAGAAGTTTGGCAGAAAAAACGGGTATCGAGAAATCATCAATTCTGAAGTGGGTCAACATGGCGGATTTATTCCGCGTTAAGGGTATCGGCAGTGAATATTCAGAATTGTTGGAAAAAGCAGGTGTCGACACGGTCAAAGAGCTGCGCAATCGTAATTCTGAAAATTTGCATGCAAAAATGCAGGCCGTCAACACTGCCGGCAGAGCCCTTGTTCGCCAACTGCCGTCCTTATCCCAAGTGGACAAATGGATTAAAGAGGCCCGAAAGATGGGACCGAAGGTCACCTATTAAGACATTCTAATTCGAAAGGAGGCGAACAATGGGTTTATTTTCATTTATAAAGGAAATCGGCGCGGATCTTTTCAAGGGGGGCAACGAGGCCGAGGAAGTCCAAGAGATGCTTAGAAATGAATTTGGGGATCGGATTTCCGATCTACGTGTCGAATTCGACGACGGTGAGGTTACCTTGGGCGGAAATTGTGATTCCCAGGCCACCCGTGAAAAGGCGGTTTTACTCGCCGGCAATATAAAAGGTGTTGAAAAAGTGAACGATGAAAACTTTTCAGCTCCACCCGCCGAGGAAGAAACCGAATTTTATGTCATCCAAAAAGGCGACAGCCTTTCAAAAATCGCCAAACAATACTATGGCGATGCAATGAAATACCCCGTAATTTTTGAAGCAAATCGGGAAGTTGTCAAAGATCCGGATTTGATCTACCCGGGTCAAACCGTTCGAATTCCAAAAATTGCCTGACCATGAATTCATTCGAGATGCGTTTGAATTCTGCGATTCGGTGATTGGCATATCACATCGTTGCATGACGTTCGGCGATATATGCTAAACGGGATTTTGCCGCTCTGACGGGAAGGGGAATGTAGATTTTTAACATTACATTCCCCTCTCCAACAATATCCAGAATCAAGAAGGGAAGATCTACAATGGCCAGCTTTTTAGAAGAATTTATGTCATCATTGGGACCGGAGGTGTCCAATCAGCTTTCTGCCAATCTGGGCATTGACGAAAATGCGGTTCAACAGA
>JASFTL010000220.1:0-6672 GCA_050053555.1 Desulfobacterales bacterium | reverse complement strand
TAAATACAATGTCAGGAATAAACTCGAAGTCCGAATAGGATTATATTTGGCTGTACCACCTGTTTACCGAGTGCCACATTGTGATATAAAAGTCAAATATAATTTTAATCTTGATCGGGTTTCATCATTGCGTGTTTGAAAAGCATAATCGGATGAGGACGGATATAATTCTACGAATTATGCTTGCCATGTGAACGATAAATAGTTACTTAGGCCTAAAAATTTATTATGGAGGTATTCAATGGCTGGCGGATATGCGGGAAAAATGGCTTTTATCGATTTAACCACAGGTGAAATCAAGATCGAAAAACTTGATGAGGGGTCTGCCCGGGATTTTATCGGCGGACATGGCATCGGTGCGCGGATTTTGTTTGAACGCCAGGAAAAAGGTGTCGATCCGTTGGGGCCACAGAACTATCTGGGTTTTACGACCGGACCCTTGACCGGAACAAAGACACCCACCGGCGGGCGCTATATGGCGGTCTGCAAGTCGCCGCTAACCGGCGGCTGGGGTGATGCCAATTCCGGTGGGTATTTCGGGTCCGCATTAAAAGCCGCCGGTTGGGATGCGATTTTTGTCAGCGGTGCTGCCGCAACTCCCAAGATCATTGCCATAACCGATGAGCGCATCGCAATAGAGGATGCTTCTGATCTCTGGGGGCTTGACACCGTTGAAACCGAGCAAGCCATTCAAAAAGCAACGGGTGATAAAAAAATCCGCACCGCCTGCATCGGTCCGGCATCCGAGAAGATTTCTTTAATCAGCGGCATCGTCAATGATCGCGGCCGGATTGCGGCCCGCTCAGGCGTGGGAGCGGTGATGGGTGCCAAAAAGCTGAAAGCCCTGGCAGTGAGCGGATCCGGAAAGCTCACTATTGCCGATAAAGATTCACTTGATCGGCTGCGCAAAAATTTCATTCAGGAAATGCGCGACATGCCCGGCATGCCCCAGGCGTTGATGAAACATGGAACCTGCGGATTCACCGAATCCTTGGTGGCCAGCGGAGCGACTCCCATAAAAAATTGGACCCTGGCCGGGAGGCAGGCATTTTCCAATCTGGATAAGATTGCAAACGGCGATGCCATTGTTCGACATCAAACCCGTAAATACGCCTGTGCAAACTGTCCGATTGCCTGCGGCGGCATATTTAACGTCACATCGGGTAGATATCCCGTTGGTGAAACCCATAAACCCGAGTATGAAACCATCGGCGCCTTCGGCACCATGTGCATGTGTGATGACTTTGAGTCGATCATCAAGCTTAACGATATGTGCAACCGCGGCGGGCTGGATACCATATCCGCTGGAACCGCCCTGGCCTTTGCCATGGAATGTTTTGAAAACGGCCTCATTTCCGAATCCGATACCGACGGCATCCAATTGACCTGGGGTAATGCCGAAGCCATGATTGCAATGATCGCTAAGATGATTGCCCGCGAAGGTTTTGGCGATATTTTAGCAGATGGCGTCAGAATTGCAGCTGAGAAAATCGGAGGCAGCGCTGAAAAATTCGCCGTACACGTCGGCGGACAGGAGCCCGGTCTGCACAGCGCCCTTTTTCTGCCAAGCCGGGGCACCGGTTATGTGTGTGACCCGACCCCGGGCCGGCACACCGCCGCACCCATGGCCCGCATCGATGGCGTTCCCGGACAGTTTGGTCCCTACCCTGAATTAAAATTTGACCAATTTGAAAAGTACATCTACTCCGGCAAGGGTTCTATGAGTGCCAAAGCATCCAATTACCTACAGGTGGGTGCCAGCGCCGGGGTTTGTTTGATGCCGTTGATGTTTTTCGGAAACTATCCGCTGGTAGAGTTTTTAAATGCCGTCACCGGCTGGAATCTTGATATTGAGGACGTGCTGACCACCGGGGCCCGGATCCAGACGGTGCGTCATTGTTTTAATCTCCGCGAAGGCATTCAGGCGTCGGACGTCAAGCTGCCGAAGCGCATGCTTGGCCGACCGCCTCAAAAGAAAGGCCCCCTATCCGGTGTAACGATCGATGTTGACCGCCTGGTGCGTGACTACCGTCAGGCCATGGGATGGGATCCTGACAGCGGCAAACCGGAAGCCGGTACACTGGAAAAACTGGGCTTGGTCCAGCTGCTCAAAAATCACGGATAGCCGATTAAAAAGGTGGTTTTGCAGTCAACTCGATCAAATACGATCCCCAATTGCCGAGCAATATTTTATTAAGACGAAGGTCATTTTTCAATTATTGTCAATCGTATCCACGAAATATGGCGCATATTTTCTGCATAAAAACCTTCACTGGAAGGTGTAAACTTTTAAAGAGTAGAAGCGGTCTCTGTATTCGAAATACCCATAATTGGATCTTAAGATTTGAAAAGCGCTTGTTTGAAAACGCCTTAAACTCATAAAAAATCGATTGTTCAAAAAGGTCTAAGCAGGCCCTACATTCAAAAATGATATTACCCAAGAAACATTTTACCACGAGTTTCCTGGCGCTGACATTCTGCCTAGCGGCCTTCTACAGCTTCGCCGGGGCTCAATCGTTTTCTAATTTGAAGCTGGATGCCGAACGAATCCCTTGGACCCAGCTATCATTTCATGCCAAAAATTTTTTGGTTGAAGTATCAACGAACCTGCAATTGATCACGGTCTCTTCCGATAAGGTTGAAGAAGCGCTGCTGGCAACTCCCAAGGGGGTTCCCATAAAACCCGCAAAACCGAGCGTCCGCCAAATGAACATTGCCACAACCATCGATCCTATTTTCCGTCCACCCGTAAAGATAAATTACCAGGTCTGGTTTAACCCGCAAGATGCTGCAGTTCTCGGACGCACTAGACTGCGCCGGGGTGAAGATGACTTAACAAAAATCTACCGGTTCACGGAGCAGGGTGTTTTCCGCCAAAAGAAAGCACCGAAAGATCCGAAAGAAGCTGCACTTGAACCTGAGAAATGGACAAATATCCATCACAGCTTTTATCCCTATGATTTGGCTGACCTGGGATGTCCACAGGTTTCCGGGCGTTTGCTCCTGCTCTATATCATCTCGGCCGCCGACATATCAAAGCGCGATTCGTCGCGCTCCGTATGTGTTTTTGGCAAAAAACAGGTACACCATGTCAGGCTTCGTACCGAAGGATTACACGCCTTAAAGGTTAACCATCTTGTTAAAGGCCTGCAGACCGAAGTTCAAAAAAAGGAGACGGTCGAAGCCCTCAAAATCGCAATAACGGCCAACCCGATGGGACCTGATCCGGAGGACCCGGAGAAATTTTCGTTTTTGGGACTCCACAAGGATATTGCCATCTATATCGACCCTAGCTCACGCCTGCCGATTCAGGTAAACGGAACCGTTCCCACGGTCGGCAAGGTGAGCCTTATTTTGCGCCAGGTCAGGTTAAGACAGTTGGCCGATTGAAAACGTTTTGACGCCGCTCAAAGAAGCCAAGAATCTGTGATCGAACAACCTTGGCTCACGGACTGTTAAAAGCCGATTATACCTTTTTATGCAGTGCGCTTTAATCGATCAGTCGTCTCTCAAAATGCTCGTCAGCAATTCTCACCAGCGGTAAAATACTTGCCATGTTTGAAGCGCGTATCACTCCTTGCCAATCCCCCAACTCTTGACAAAATCAACGCATGAAGTTAGGTTAGGCCCCAAAAATAGCTGAAGCTCTCTCGGTACCGACTTTATCGGCAGGCTCCATTTCATCAACTGAGAAATGGTGTTTTTTATTTTCCAAGGAGAGATATAGAACGTGTACCTTTTTTTCGTACGAGCCTTTAATGACATAGATCATATCACCCCCATCGTGTGGAAAATGCACCGGGATAACTATGCGGTAGGCGTTTATTGTATAAACCCAGAATATGATATTCAAAGTGATTATCGGCTTAATTATTTAAAAAAACTGGGCGTTGAAGTTGATTCAATTTATAATAATTTTGATCAAAATCTGGGGCGACTGCATCGATTCATGCGTTACCTCATGCTACAAAGCTTTGCTGTCAAAAAACAGCTTGAAGGCGGTGGAGGGCGAATGTCCTCAGCCGTCTCAAGAATACTTGGACAACTCGCCCGGGCGGCAGGGATATTGTTTTATATGCTGATGCGGCTAATGTTTTACACTAAAAACTGGGCCCACAATATTCTCGAACAATCCGACGTGAAGGTTTTGTGTTTTGACTGGGTCAGACCAAATCAGTTTGTTGTGAGCGCACTTCTGAAAGCCGCCAAAAGCATGTCAATACCCGCGCTAGCGCTGCCGCATGGCGTATTTATATATACGAATGACTCAATCGCGATCGATTCGAGGCCCCTTGAAACATTTGAAAAATTAAATCGTTACGATTACGTAATTGTGCAAAATCAATTATATAAGAAAATTATGACCCAATCGGGCCTCGACAAAACCAAAATTTTTTTGCTCGGAAGCGCCAGATACTGCAATGAATGGATTGAGCAAAACAAAAAAATATTGCCGAGAAAAGCGATGGCGAATCGTAAAAATACAACAAAATTAAAAATTGTTTTTATGACGACAAAAGTGAGGTGGAGAGTCAATACGGAGAGAATGCTTGAGACACTTACGATGCTGTCGAATGATGATGGGATCGAATTATTGATCAAACCCCATACGAGGACCAAAAGGGAAGCAGCTCTTTATGAGCGCTTGCCCTTACCGAATGTCTCGGATGTTTCTTCGGCAGAATTATGTGAGTGGGCCGATGTGGTCATGGTTATCGGATCAAGCATTATTCTCGAACCCCTAATACAGGGCAAACCTGCTCTTTATCTAAAATATCTTCATGCGAATACAACGCTATATGAAGAGTTCGGAGCCTGTTGGGCCCTCCATAATGAAGAGGAGTTAAAGAAAGCATTGTCGCTGTTACAAACCGACAAGAATAACGTGCCTTATTCAGATGAAAATGTTAAGCGATTTATTTCGGATATTGTTTATGGCGGACAAAAGAAAAGGGATGTGCTAAAAGATTATGAACAGTTTATTGTGAATTGCGTGCCGGATAGGTAGAATTTTATGAAGGAATCTGAAATAAGGCCTCAGCAACTGTTCAATCGTTATCTGGAGCTTTCGCAAAAGGATATCGAAAAGTTTTTTTCCGATCAAACTCGATTTACAGAAGTGGCTTGCCCGGCTTGTGGGAGTGAACAGCGAGAACCAGGACTCGTAAAGTTAGAGTTTAAATATATGTTATGTTCCGGCTGTGGATCGCTTTATCTTTCGCCCAGACCACCGGTCAAAATGTACGAGCTTTATTATCGAGAATCTGATTCGGTAAGATTTTGGAGTACCCATTTTTTCAAGGAAACAGCTGACGCTAGACGGCAAAAAATCTTCAGGCCACGAGCTTTACTGGTTGAGGAATGGGCGAAAAGATGCGACCTCAGCCCGGGTGATGGTGGATTATTTGTGGATATCGGCTCAGGCTACGGCATTTTTTTACAAGAAGTCAAACGTCTTGAACTTTTTAACCGGATTATTGGCATTGAACCTGCACCTAATTTAGCTCAAATCGGGCGGGAACAGGGTTTCGAGATCATTGAAAGAAAAATCGAAGCTATAAAAGATGGAGAAATTACGGCGACTTTTGCAACCGCATTTGAGGTACTGGAGCATGTTTTCAATCCGTTAGAATTTTTGATGTCGTCAAGTCGCATCCTGCGCCCGGGGGGCACATTGATGCTCACAACCCTTACAGTGAGCGGATTTGATATCCAGACCCTGTGGGAGAATTCAAAGAGTGTGCATCCGCCTCACCATATCAACTTACTTTCTGTAGAAGGGATTCGTCGGCTTGTCGAACGCAGTGGGCTGCATATGGTTGAACTTAGCACGCCAGGCGAGTTGGACGTAGATATCGTACGCAACATCCATTCCGAAAATCCAGAAATAAATTTATCGCGTTTTGCAAGATCAATTATCAACGCGCCGGAGAACGTACGCGCCAGCTTCCAAAACTTCCTCAAGTCAAATATGCTCAGTTCCCATATTCGAGTCATTGGAACGCGATGAATTCTAATTGCAAACAATTACAGGAAGTGGTTTCAAAACCTCAGATCAGGTTTAAGGGCAAGGCGTCCCGCGGATTGAAAACGGAGCGTACACGTAAGTACGTGAGTATTTCAATTTGGGCCTGCGACGAGCTCAGCCGAGCCGGGACAACACAGCCATTGGGCCTGAGATGGGATTTTGATACCACTTCTAATGCCGATCGGAAATAACAGTGAAGATTTTTGACATATCCGTGCCCGTTGATCCGCAATTGCCGGTTTGGCCGGGTGATCCCCAGATTGTTTTGGAGCGCTACCGATCGCTTTCTAAAGGAGATACCAGCAACGATTCTAGATTGGCGTGCAGCGTCCATTGCGGCACCCATGTGGACGCACCGGCACATTTCATTGAGAATGGCGCCACAATTGAACAATTGCCGCTTGAAATTCTTGTTGGAGCCGTCACCGTAGTTGAGGTTCCAGAGATTGACGTGATTACACCCGATCTGCTTGAAAATCAAAGGCTGGACTCGCAAACCAAACGGTTGCTTTTAAAAACAAAAAACTCCGATTTATGGGCTAATCCTGAACATCAATTCAACCCGAATTTTGCTGCGCTGAGCGCTGAATCAGCCAGTTGGATAGTAGACAAAGGCCTAAAGCTGGTTGGTATCGATTATTTAT